>DASUOZ010000054.1:0-2623 GCA_036276375.1 Pyrinomonadaceae bacterium
CATTCACGATGGCGAGATTGATGACGCCAAACGACGACTGCATTGGCGTCAACTTGTAGAGCTTGTTCAGTACCACTTGCGGCACCGCGTCGCGTTTCAACTCGACTACGATGCGCATGCCTGTACGGTCTGACTCGTCACGCAGATCCGAGATGCCTTCGATCTTCTTCTCGTTGGTCAGTTCGGCAATGCGCTCGAGCAAACGAGCTTTGTTTACCTGGAAAGGGATTTCGGTGATGACGATCGCATCGCGTTCCTGCGCGCCGCGTCCGATACGATCTATGCCGGCACGCGCCCGCAACTGCAAAACGCCACGGCCCTCTTCATATGATTTTCTGATCTCTTCACGGCCGTAGATGAATCCGCCGGTTGGAAAATCAGGACCAGTCACGATCTTCGTGAGATCCTTGACGGTGCTCTCCGGATCTTTCAGCAAAGCGAGAGTCGCATCGACGATCTCGGTAAGATTGTGTGGCGGAATCTTTGTCGCCATGCCAACGGCGATACCGTCCGAACCATTGATCAGCAGGTTCGGAACGCGCGCCGGCAGAACTGTCGGCTCGCTCAGCGACTCGTCGTAGTTTGGCTGAAACGGAACTGTCTCTTTCTCGATGTCGGAGAGCACTTCGTTGGCGAGTCGCGCCATGCGTATCTCGGTATAACGCATCGCGGCGGCTGCATCGCCGTCGACGGAGCCAAAATTGCCCTGCCCATCGATCAACGGATAGCGCATGGAGAAGTCCTGCGCCAGTCGAACGATCGTATCGTACACCGGCATGTCGCCATGCGGTTGATACTTACCGATGACGTCGCCGACGATGCGCGCGCTCTTCTTGTAAGCCTTGTTGTAGGTGTTGCCGAGTTCGTGCATGGCCCACAACACGCGACGGTGCACGGGTTTCAGACCATCGCGAATGTCAGGCAGCGCGCGCCCGATGATCACGGACATCGCGTAATCGAGATACGAGCGCCGCATCTCGTCTTCAATGTTTATGTGGTTGCGTTCAGGAGTGGTTTCCATCTACTAGCCTTTCCAGTACAATCCGCCACGCAGTCTGGCCCTTAGTGAAGATACCGAGCTTGAGTGTGGTGCTTTTCCGGGGAAGAAAACGGTCGAAAATTCATAGAGAAACGAGCCATTATTTTAGCCTTTTTCCCCGTGATTGGCAATCGGGAAATAGGCGAAAACTCTAATAAAATCAATAGCTTCGTGTTAGCACTCCCGACGTTTTACGGGACTTCTCATACCCCGTCGGCTCCCATGAGTGAAGAGCGAAATTGGAAACGAATTCGTGAGCGTTTGGCCCTGCATTTACCGGTGCGGGTTCAGGGACGAGAAACGCCGGATTTTGAGTGGACGGAGATGACCCGGCTCGCGAATGTGACACCCTTCGGGGCCGGCTTCACCATCACACGTCCGACCGAAAAAGGCCGCTTGTTGTACATGACGATCCCGATGCCGCGGCAGTTGCGCGTGTTCGATCACGTCGAGGAGCAGTACCGGATTTGGGCCATCGTCAGGCACATGAGAGCAAGACTCCTTCATAACCTCACGGTGTTTGAGATCGGAGTTGCATTCATCGGCAAGCGTGCGCCGGAAAGTTATGCGAAGGAGCCGTGGAAACGCTACGAGGTTTCAACCGCGGGTTTTCAGGAGTTGCCGAAGGGCGAAGAGATGGTGAGGGTGTTTCCCGCTGAGGACAAGGCGGATCAAACGCGGCATAACATCCCGGTTGATATGCGCGTTGAGGTTGTTAATGAGAGCGGCAAGACAATTGAAAGTGAACACACGGTGACTGAAAATATCAGCACGAAAGGCGCCACACTTTTTACGACGCTTCAGGCTCAACCGGGTCGTTTCATTCGCGTGACCAGCGAGCAGCACGCGATCGCGGCTTTCGCAGCTATTCGCGCTCGCAGCACGGGCGCGGACGGCGTGCCGAGAATCCATATCGAGTTCGTTGATAAGGAATGGCCGTTGTAAGATAGTCCGCGTTCAGAGTTCAACCTTTAGGTTGTATTTTTCGGAGAGCAAGCTGAAGCTTGAACTCTGAACTGGAATTGAGATTAATCGCTTGAGCAGTAACGGGACATTTCCGATCAGGAAGGAGCAGCCGCGAACATCGAGCGGGCGTTCGATGTTTCCGCAGTGGGCACTCGAACTGCTTCGTCCCATCGTTGCGTTCTTCAGCCGGCTGTTTTGGAAGATCGAGTTCTATGGCGTTGAGAACGTGCCGCAGCGTGGCGGAGTGATCATCGCCGCCAACCACCAGACCTACATCGATCCTTTCTGGCTCTCTCTCGAGATCAAACGACCCACACGTTACCTCGCATGGAGCGATGCGTTTAATTGGCCTATCGTCGGCAGGTGTTTGACGTGGCTGGGTGCGTGGCCGTTGGCACTCGAAGGCAGCGATCCGAAAGCTATTCGGAGATCGTTGCAGTGGCTGCGTGACGGTGGTGCAGTGGTTATTTTTCCTGAAGGGGCGCGTGGCAGCGAGACTGGATCGTTGGAACGATTTAAAGCGGGCGCTGTGAGATTGGCGTTGGAAGCAGACGTTCCGATTTTGCCGGTGACGATCAAGGGCGGGAATCGCGTTTGGCCGAAGGGTTGGCGGTTTCC
>DASUOZ010000055.1:0-5114 GCA_036276375.1 Pyrinomonadaceae bacterium
CGGCAGATTGGTAAACGCCGGGAAGTTCAGCGACAGATCGAGCTGTTTGACGAACGGAAGATCGACGACGTTGAGTTTGTAAACTTCGGAACGGACGGTGTTCGACTCCACGAAGTATTCGACTGAGTCCTGAATGTTAAAGATCGACAACCGAAAATCGCTGCGGGCCTTCGCCGGCTCCATCGGCTGGCCCTGAAAGTCTTCTTTCGAACCGAGCGGCCGGGAAAAAACGGTGACTGTCTGGGAGTCGAAGTTAACGAGCGTGGCGAGGATGTCCTGGTCCGACCCTTTCGGCACCCGCGCTGTTCCGGGTTTCACTTTGATGCTCATCGCATTGGGCGATGAAGCGAGCGCTGTCGGCGTGACGAGTTGCGCGACGCCTTCCGAGATCTCGCGCGGTCCCCATTTCAAAACACCGGCGAACAGGAGCAGGCTCGCGAGCGCGGCGCCGCCGTAGAGCAAAAGACGTGAACGTTGAATGATGTTGCGCACGTCGAGCGTCGCGGAAATGCTGTTCGCATCGCGATACAGACGGTCGATCAGTGCGGGTGAAACGCGTGAAGCCTCGTCGTTGGAAAATTCAACCGCGGTGACCAGACGATCTTCAGTGCCCGGCGACTTTTCTTCTATTAACCGGGCGAGGCGCGCATCCGTAATGCGTTTCAACAACGGGCGAATCAGTGAGAAGTAAAACGTGGCGAGCACCGTCAGGGAAGCGCCGATGCGAAGCACGAGCAGCGCGCTCGTGTTGTAGCGATAACGATGCGCAGCCCAACCCGTGAGCAACAGTACCACGGCCACCACGCCCACACTGATTGCGACGCCGCGCAACGAAAGCAAAAGCTGTCGCCGCGAGCGTGCCTTGCGCAGCAACTCCTGCAATATGCTTTGATCCGTGTATTCGGTGTTCATTCGTGGCCTTCTCCTAACCGATAATCTTCGCCACTTTGGTTCTCCTGGCTAAAGCCGACTCCAGCAACAATAACAATAGCGCAACCAGCAGCAACAACCACCATACACTTTGCCGGCCTTCGACCTCTTCGCCGCTCGCGTTTTGGACGGCCGCTCCGCCCTCCGCAGCGCCCGCGCCGCCGGTCACGCCGGCGATGAATTCCTGGAAGTTCAGTTTGCTGAAATCGCCTTCCGCGCCGTCGCCGTCGACGGCTGCGAAGCCGGGTTGAGAGTTGTAACGCAAACGATAAAAGCCGGGTTCGCGCGCGGTGATTAGCAACTCGCCGTCGGGAGTCGCGCGGCCTTCCGTCAACCGCGCGCCGGAAGGACTGTCAACCGCGGGCGGCGCGCCCTCGCCCTCTTTCTTCACCGTGAATGTTTGGCCCAGGCCGTACCACGAACTCTCCTCACGCGTGCCGGCGTAGCGGACCATCTGATGGATGAACGGCAGATACAGCGGCGTGAGCGGCAGATCGTTCCAGCTCGGACCAAGCGAAGACGTGAAAAGCAGCACGCGGCCTTTGCCCAGCGTTGCTTCGAGCAGCGCCGGACTCCCGTCTTCAAAGCGCGCCAGAATTGTCGCGTTGGCGCTGGGCTCGGAACGGAAGTAGCCGACGACGTTCGCGGCTGCGAGGCGGCCGCTCCGCTGAAACACTTCGAAGATCGGATGATCGAATTTTACGTTTGTGATGGCGGCGCTCGCGCCGCCCGTCGTCTGCACCGCTTCGCGTAACGATGCCGGGGAGATCTGTCCGAGCGACTGGTTGAAAGTTTCGGCTTGTGTTTGTGGCCCGGTGGAGACGATCAACTGGCCGCCCGCGTTGACAAACTTCACGAGCGCGCCGGCGAGCGCCGAATTGATTGCGCCCGCGTCGTTGAGAATCACGAGCGCGTTTTCCGGGATGCTTGTCGGGTCGACCGAGCCGCTGCTCTTGAGATTAAACGTGAACGGCAGATCGTCGTTTGTGGTCAATGCGCTTTGCAGGTGCAGGCTGTCGCTGCGGCCGCGGGTTGCGCTCTCGACGATCAACGCCTTCGCGGGAGTCTCGCGTTTCAGTGTGAAATAGAAACGATTGTCGAGCGCGAAATCATTCGCGCCGGCGCCGGTTGAGATATCGATCGTGCAACGGTTGGCGCCTTCGTTGAGATTGAAGCCGGTGAATTCGATCGTGCGTGAGTCGCGGCTGTTGAGACTGATGTCGCGCTTTTCCACGGTTTGATCGTTGATTTGGAAATCGACCTGGACGTGATCGCGCGGCGTGTCGCTGAAGTTGCTGATGTGCACCGCGAGATTATCGAGATACTTCTGGCCGAACACGACACCGCGCGCTTCGACGTTGGTGATAGCAAGGTTTGGCGCGGGGTTGTTGCTGCTGACGTCGAGAGTCGTAAGTTGTGTGTTGTTTGAGAGTTTGAAGGTGGCGGTGGCCTGGCGCCAGCCGGGGGCCTGAAAGTCGGAGATCATGACGATCCGTTTTGGACCGCTGGTTTCCACTTCACCGAGCAGCGACTCGGCGCCGCGCAGTGCCTGTTCGTAGTCTGTGCCGTCCCAGCCGGCGGTGATGCTCTTGACCGCTGTGCGTAAGCGATTTTTGTCGGGGGTGAAGCGACTGGCGACTGCGTAACGCTTGTCGAAACTCAGCACCGCGATCTCTTCGTCGGTCTTGGCGTCGTCGATCGTCGCATCAGCGCGTCGTTGTGCTTCGGCGAAGAGATCTTCGCGGCGCATGCTGAGCGAGTTGTCGATCAGGACGACGGTGGCGCCGGCGGCGGTGCTTGATTTCGCGGAGCTGCCGGTTGTGAAAAAGGGACGCGTGAACGCGATCACGATCAGCAGTAGCGCGAGACAGCGAAGCAGGAGTAACAGTACGTTTTGTAGGGTGCGGCGCCGGATTGTGCGTTGAGGGACCTGGCGAACGAATACGAGGGCAGGGAATTGAATTTTGCGCGCTCGGGTACGGCGCACCAAATGAACCAGGATTGGCGCCGCGAGGGCCGCAACACCAAGAAAAAATAATGGCGTTAAGAACGACATAACTACTAAATCCACAGATTACGCGGATGGCACAGAAAGTATCTGTGTAATCTGTTGATGGCTCCTACTTACCTGCGCGACGGGAGAGAAACGAAAACAACGCGAAATCCAACGGCTGTGTCGTCGTTAACACTTCATAATCCACGTGGTTTGCCGCCGCGCACCGGCGCATCGCCTCGACGTGCTGCTGCATCCGCTCGCGATAACCGTTCATCACGACGTCCGGCAAAACCGACATCTGCTCCTGCGTCTCCGCGTCTTCCAACAACAACACCGGCTCTTTAAAATCGAAATCCAACTCGTTCTGGTCCAGCACGTGAAACGCAACCAGGTCGTGACCCTTGAAACGCAAGTGCTGAAACGCTTCCTGCAAACGATCCGTCTGATCGTAAAAGTCTGAAATCACCACGACGATCCCGCGTCGCGTCAGGAGCTCCGCGAGCTGGTGTAACGACTCCGCCAGACGCGTCTCTCCGCCCGGTTGCAGCAGCGACAGGTTCCCGAAGATCGTACGCATGTGCCCGGTGCGATTGCGCGCGGGCACATGCGTGTGCACTTTCTGATCAAACGCCACGATACCGACCGCGTCCTGCTGCCGGTTCAACAAATAAGCCATAGACGCCGCGAGAAACTTCGCGTATTCGAGCTTCGTCACCGAGCTCGCGTGCGCGTAGTTCATCGAAGCGCTGGTATCGATCAACAAGTGGCACTGCGTGTTCGTATCCGCGCGATACTTCTTAATAAAGTATCGATCCGTACGGCCGAGCAAGCGCCAGTCGAGATAGCGCAAGTCGTCGCCGGGATTGTACTGCCGGTACTCCGTGAACTCCGTTGAGAAACCCGTAAACGGCGAACGATGCAACCCCGACATAAAACCTTCAACCACCGCCCGCGCGAGCAGTTCGAGCGATCCGATGCGCGCCAACAACTCCGGGTCGAGAAACCTCGCCGGCGTCGTCGCAACTGTTTGTGCCTGCTCGTCAATCACAATCCGCTCTTGGGCTCGGGAACCGTTTCAATCAACCGCTTGATAACCTGATCGGAATCAACCTTTTCAGCCTCAGCCTGGAAATTCAACAACACGCGATGCCGCAACACCGCGGGCGCGACCGCACGCACGTCTTCGCACGACACGTTGTAACGTCCACGCAGAATCGCACGCGCCTTGCCGCCGAAGATCAAAAACTGCGACGCGCGCAACGACGCGCCCCACGTCACCCACTTGTTCACAAAATCCGGCGCGGCCGGTGTGTTTGGTCTACTCGCATTAGCCAGGCGCACGGCGTAACGCGTCACCGTGTCTGAAGCAGGCACCTGCCGCACGAGTCGTTGAAAGGCAATGATCTCGTCCGCCGTCATCAGCCGCTCAAACTCATAATCCTGCGGCGACGTCGTCTGTTTGACAACGGCTACTTCTTCTTCCTCCGGCAGGTAACCAATCCTCACGTTGAACATGAAACGATCGAGCTGCGCTTCCGGCAGCGGATACGTGCCTTCCATTTCGATCGGGTTTTGCGTGGCGAGCACATGAAACGGCCGCGGCAGATCGTAACTGACGCCCTGCACCGTGACGCGCCCTTCCTGCATCGCTTCCAGCAACGCCGCCTGTGTCTTCGGCGGCGTGCGGTTGATTTCGTCGGCGAGCACGATGTTGGCGAAGATTGGACCAGGGATAAATTGCAGCGCCCGGCGGCCGGTCGCGCGATCTTCTTCGATGATTTCGGTGCCGGTGATGTCGGCCGGCATCAGGTCGGGCGTGAATTGAATACGTTTGAATGAGAGATCGAGCACGCTCGCGATCGTGCGCACGAGAAGAGTCTTGGCGAGTCCCGGCACGCCGGTGATGATTGAGTGCCCGCCGACAAAGAGCGCGAGCAGCACCTGTTCGACGACTTCGTCCTGTCCGATTATTGCCTTTCTGATTTCGCGCAAGAGACGCTCGCGCGCTGAGCTGAGTTTGTCGAGCATTTGCTCGTCGCTGATTGTGAGTTGTTCGACCGCCATGTTTCCTCGTTTTTACTGTCCAACTATTCTCAACAACAATTCCTGTGCTTTCTCGTAACGCGGCGCGGCTTCGAGCGCGCGCAGCACTGCCCGCTTCGCTTCCGGGTGCCGGCCCAACGCGTGA
>DASUOZ010000056.1:0-3968 GCA_036276375.1 Pyrinomonadaceae bacterium
TACCGTTTGTCGATCCGAGGTCTTCTAAAAAGTATTGACCATTACTCAAAGTGATGCGTGCATGACGGCGTGAGACTTTTGCTTCGGGATCGTCGGTATCGAGATCGACGTCGGGGAAGATACCGCCGTCCGCGTCCCAGCGCCCAATGTGCGCTTCCGTATCACTCAACAGGAACTGTTTTCCGCTCGAGCGGCCTTTTTCGATGACGAGCCGCGCGTGTGGTTTTTTCGGCGACGGTATCGCCGAGAAACTTAATCCGGCAGACACGCGTCTGCTGCCGCCGGCAAATTCGGGATGCGTACCTGGCGAGGGAGCGTGACTGCCGTTTTCGCCCGAATGCTGGTGATTGGGCGGCTGGTACCCACTGGGCGGTTGATAGGGCGCTGGGCGCCCATTCGGCCGGAGCGGAGCGCCGCACTCATCGCAATATTGCGAGCCGTCGAGATTTTCTGTTTTGCACCTGTCGCAGGTAATCATTTAAGCAGTGCTTCTTAAAAGCATGCAATTCTAACGCGAAACGCGCCCATCGCGCCAACTTGTCTTTACGCCGAAGGCGTTGGCGGATGTCGATATTTGGTGTTTTATTTACGCCTCGGCTTTCTGACGTCGAAACCTGTTGGCTTGTTAACGTCTTCGGCGTTTGAACGTCTGTACTTGTTAGTGCGAAATACGGCGCGAACCATTCGGCGGGTTTTTACGTCAAAGTGCGTTCGCTGATTTGCTCTAAAATGAAACAGTTTGATAAGTTTTCCCGTACTAGCTACTTCGTGATAATAGCCCCGTCGGAACCTGAGGAACCCAAAGAATGGCAGTAAGTCGAAAAAAGAAGATTATTATCGGCGTGGTCGTCGTGGCCGTGCTCGCCACGATCGTGATCATCAGCGTGATCGCCAGCCGTAAAGAACAGCCCGAGGTCGTCACGGTCAACCTTGAAGTCCGACCGGAGCTCAAACAGACCGTAACCGCGTCAGGCGAAATCCGTCCCATCCGCTACATCAAGCTCACCAGCGAAGTGCCGGGCCGCATTGAAGAGATCTACGTCAACCCGGGCGATCAGGTAGCCAAGGGCAAGCCGTTGGTCCGCATCGATCCGACGCAGCTACAGTCGAGCCAGGATGCCCAGTGGGCCGCGACGCAGGCGTCAATCAACGACGTACAGAACGCGCGCAACGCCGTCAGCCAGGCCCAACAGGCGCTGGTTGTCGCTGAAGCTTCAGTCGAGTCTGCGAAACAACAAGTCATCGCGCTTCAGACCAACGTCGAGCGCGCCCAGGTGGCCCTGAACGCCGCCCAGCGTGAGCTCAAGCGTTACACCGAACTGGTTGAATCCGGCGTCTCGTCGCGCCTCGAGTATGATCGGGCGCGTGACGATTACGACAACGCCAAGATCGCCCTCGAAACCGCAAAAGCAAATCTTGAAGCCCAGAAGATCGCGGTTAAAGAAGCAACCGAGCGCGCCAATCAACAGCGCATCGCCGTGAAGGAAGCGCAGACCAGCATCAAGTCGTCCGAGATGCGCGCGAGCCAGCAGCAGGCGATGTTGCGTGGCCAGACGAGCCAGCGTGAAAAAGCGACTCAGCTATCGCCGTTGAATGGTGTCGTTGCCGACATTCCGACGCGCGTGGGCGAATACGCAGTGTCCCAACTCTCAACCACGCCGTTGATGACGATCGCCGATATGTCGCAGATCAACGTTGAGGTAAACGTCGACGAAACTGAAATCAACAACGTTCAGGTGGGACAGCAGGCACAAGTCAAAGTCGACGCACTCGGCGATCGGGAAATCAAAGCCGTAGTGACGCAGAAGAATCCGCTCGCGGTCTCTAAATCCGACACGGTCGGTACAATTTCAAACCGCGTCAACGTCCAGGAAGCAAAGGAGTTCAAAGTTACGCTGGAGTTGCGCGACTTGCCGGAAGAGGTCCAGGCGTCGCTGCGTCCCGGCATGAGCTCGACCGCCACCATCACGACGAACACCAAGAACAATGTGCTGGCCGTGCCGCTCGAATCAATCGTCGAAAAAGCCGCCACGCCTGCCGCATCACCGTCGGCAACCATCGCCGGCAGCGTTCCTCCTGCAACGGCGAGCAGTGAGAAGCCCAAGCCACAAAAAGGCGTTTACGTGATTGAAGGCAACAAGGTCAGGTTTGTTGAAGTGACCACCGGCATCACCGGCGAAGCCGACATCGAGATCACGAGCGGACTGAAAGCCAAGGATGAGGTCGTGCGTGGTCCCAGCCGCGTGCTGAAAACACTCAAAGACGGCATGAGCGTGGCCCGGCAAGTCAAGAAACCCGGCAACGCTAACGGAAACGAGGGCAGCTAATGAGCGACGCGACTCTCACGCTTTCACCAACAGAAAACGTGATCCGGCCCCAGACTCAGCCTCAGGCCCAAGTCGACGGCCACGATCCGTCGATGCTCATCTCGATGCGCGACATCTGGAAGACCTACCAGATGGGCACGGAGAAGGTCCACGCGCTGCACGGCGTTTCGTTTGACATTCCACGTGGCGAGTACATCGCCATCATTGGCCCATCCGGCTCGGGCAAGTCGACCCTGATGAACCTGATCGGCTGTCTCGACACGCCGACGCAGGGCCAGTACTGGCTCAACGGCAAGAACGTCTCCGAAATGGACGACGACGAACTGGCGCGTATTCGCAACCAGGAAGTCGGCTTCGTGTTCCAGACGTTCAACCTGCTGGCGCGCGCGACCGCATTGCACAATGTTGAGCTGCCGTTGATTTACGGCGGCGTCGGCGCCGCGCAACGTCGCGAAATGGCGCAGCAGGCGTTGAAGGCGGTCGACCTAACCGAGCGCATGACGCACAAGCCCAACGAGCTCTCCGGCGGGCAACGCCAGCGCGTCGCCATCGCGCGAGCGCTCGTCAACCATCCGTCAATTCTCCTGGCCGACGAACCAACCGGAGCGCTCGACTCCCACACCAGCATGGAGATCATGGATCTCTTCGAAAGGCTGCACTCCGAAGGCAACACGATTATCGTGGTCACGCACGAGCACGACATCGCCGGACGCGCTCACCGCGTGGTCTCCATTCGCGACGGCCAGATCGAAAGAGACGAACGCGTCAAGTGAAGGAGAGTTGAGATGGAGCGAAGTGGCGAGCACGGCTCAAGGCCACAGCGCTACACACTCGCTCGCGCTGTCGTCCCTGCCCAAATCAAAACCATTCCGATTTTCCGCCTCACGGCAATCTGGGAAGCGTTTCGCGTGGCGACCGGAAGTCTGCGCGCCAACAAACTGCGCACCGCGTTGACGCTGATGGGCATCATCGTCGGCGTCACGGCCGTAATCGCCGTCGTCACGATCATCAAAGGGCTCGATCAAACTGTGGCGCAGACGTTCTCGTCGCAAGGCTCCACGGTTTTCACGATTTCCAAACAGCCGCAGATCATCACGTCGCGCGAGGACTTCGTGAAGTTCAATCGCCGCAAAGATGTGACGCATGACGACGCGGAAGCGATCGCGCGTTTGTGCACGTCGTGCTGGCGCGTCGGCATCGCGGCGAACGCGATCGAAACGGTGAAGTACCAGAACCAGAAGGCGGAGAACGTGCGCATTCGCGGCGTTCAGCCGCTCACGATGTTCGATATTGACGGAGTGAGCATCGAGGTCGGACGCATTTGGAGCGAAAGTGAAGGCGTATCAGGCCGCGATGTCTGTGTCATCGGACCGGACATGTTGAAGAATTTGTTTGCTGACGCGCCGGCGGAACAGGCCCTCGGCAAAGAGATTCGCATCGACGGCCGGCCGTATGTTGTTCTCGGCGTCCTCGAACCACTCGGTTCGATCTTCGGCTTCTCGCGCGACAACGTGGTCTACATTCCGTATTCGACTTATCAAAAGGCGTACGGCGGCAGGCGTTCTTTAATCGTCTTCGTTCAGGTGCCGCAGGCCGAGCAACTCGAAGGCGCGCAGGATCAGGTGAAGACCATCATGCGAA
>DASUOZ010000057.1:0-3157 GCA_036276375.1 Pyrinomonadaceae bacterium
TGCGTCTACAACGGACGCGACATGAAAACGTCACACGCCGGCCTGGGAATCACAAACGCCCAGTGGGACGCCGCGGCCAAACATCTCGTTGCGTCGCTCGATAAATTCAAGGTGCCGGAAAAGGAAAAGGGCGAGATTCTGGCCTTTGTGACGAGCTTGAAGAAAGACATCGTCGAGAAATAATTGTGAAAAGCTGTTACACTTCCTCCAACTCATTCAGATAGGGTTGGAAGTATGAACAGGGGACAGCGGAAGAAAGAGCCACTACCAGTCGACAACTCGGTCTCAGACTCGACCGGCCAATATGATTTACGGTTTGTTTTGTGGCGCCAATTCTGCGCTGAGTACAACATTCCGGTCGATACCTTGCCGAGCCAGTTGGAAGACGAACAGAAAGACAGGTGGGAAGAGATGAAATCGAAGCGTCTCCGCTGACCCCTGTTTTCGAACCTCTTTTCGATCTAAAAATACCGGCCAGTGAGAAAGGGATTTGTCAGGCGTTCTTCGCCGATCGTCGTCACCGGTCCGTGTCCTGAGTAAACGGTCACGTCATCGTCCAGCGACATCAGTTTGTCTTTGATGGAAGCGAGCAACTGTTCGGTCGAGCCACCCGGCAGATCCGTGCGACCGATCGAGCCTGCAAACAACACGTCGCCGACAAACACTTTTCGATCTTTGGGCGCGTACAAAACCACGTGACCGGGCGTGTGGCCGGGACAATGCAATACCGTGAACTCCAACTCGCCTACGCCGTAACTCTGCCCGTCACTCCAATACTCATCAACGGGCGGTGGCGTCTCGAAGTCGAAACCAAGCATCTTCCACTGCGCGCGCGGAATCCCAATCCATGCAGGCTGTTCGGGTAGACCGTTGTACATGAACTCGTCGGCTTTGTGCAGGTTGATCCTCGCTTCGGGTTTCAGTTTCTTGAGGGCGGCAACACCGCCAACGTGATCGAGGTGCGCGTGCGTCAAAGCGATCGCCTGCAACTTGAGGTTGTGTCGTTCGAGAGTCTCGACGATGCGTTCAGCTTCGTCGCCGGGGTCGATACAGATCGCCTGCCTCGTAGTTTCACAAGCAACAATGCGCGTGTGCTGCTGAAAGGCTGTTACCGTTAGTTGTTCGATGATCATTTGATTAAAATATACCCGTAACTTAAGCAATGCCAATAAGCAGTACCACCGCTCCACTCGCAAACGTTCTCGACTCCATGACCACCGAGGGTGCGCCCGAGCTCACCGAGCATCTCGAGGCCGGCGCATTGAAGTGTTATGCCTGCGGTCATCGCTGTCTCATCAAACTCGGCAAACGCGGCATCTGTAAGGTTCGTTTCAACGAGGGCGGCCACCTGCGCGTCCCCGTAAACTACGTCGCGGCGCTGGCTTGCGATCCCACCGAGAAGAAGCCGTTTTTCCACGTTGTGCCCGGTTCCGACACGCTGACGTTCGGCATGCTCGGCTGCGATCTTCACTGCGCCTATTGCCAAAACTGGCTCACGTCGCAGGCGCTGCGCGACGACGCTGCCGGAACGAGCCCGACAGTCGTCTCCGCAGATCGTCTGGTCACGATGGCGAAGACTTATGGCGCCGCGATGGTCGGCAGCAGTTACAACGAACCGCTGATTACGGCCGAGTGGGCGGTCGAAGTTTTCCGGAAAGCCCGTCCGGAAGGTTTCAAAACCGCGTTTATTTCAAACGGCAACGCGACTCCGCAAGTGCTCGATTATCTGCGGCCGTGGACTGACTGCTACAAGATCGATCTGAAGTCGATGAATGATAAGAACTACCGGCAGCTCGGCGGTGTGGTCGACAACATTCTGGACACTGTCAAGATGGTCCACGAACGCGGTTTCTGGGAAGAGATCGTCACGCTGATCATTCCCGGCTTTAACGATTCCGAAGATGAACTGCGGCGCGCGGCTGATTACATCGCTTCGGTGTCGCCCGACATTCCCTGGCACGTCACCGCGTTTCACCAGGATTACCACATGACTGAAAACGCAAACACGACTGCCGAGCAACTGATTCGCGCGTGTGAGATAGGTCGTGAGGCGGGATTGCGTTACATCTACGCCGGGAATCTTCCGGGAAGAGTGGGCCGCTGGGAAAACACTTACTGCCCGTCGTGCGACGAACTGCTGGTCGAACGATTTGGCTATTTGATTCGCCAGGTCAACGTCGCAACCAATGTCAGAGGCGACGGGCGTTGTCCGACGTGCTCAACCACAATTCCCGGAATCTGGACGACGGACCTCATTGAGCCCTGATAGCCGTCGTTTGGGAGGCTACGGCTTGCCAGTTGCCGTTCCGTCGCGCGTAAACGTCGAGGAACCTGTACTCGCCACTGATGTCGATAGTTTTGTTTGAGTTTGGGACCCTCGATTTGCCATTCTTGATGACTCCTCGTCCGGTGACAAATGCGGTGTTTGCGTCGAGCACTGTCACTTTCGGCTCCAGAATTTCCCACGACTCCATCGTCACGAGCTTGTCCTGAATTGCTCGCACTTCATCCGCTTTAGTCGACGCTGAGCCGTCCGGATTGATAACCGTCAGGTCGTCTGCCATCACACGTCTGGCGGCCTCAGCATCACCGGTTTTGAAGGCGTCGGCCCATTCGCGTTCTAGTCTGATTATTTCAGCTTCGATCGCGGCGGTGTCGATCTTTTCGGGTGTGGGGCTCGCGGCCGCCGCGCGGCCGTCGGCAAGATTCGTTGGCGCCGCTCCAGGCTGACAGCCAACCGCCGATAGGACCATAAGTAGACCAAACACTACGAGTGCTGCTGACAGCACGTTTCTCTTCATCAAGTTTTTGGCTCCTTTGCCTCAGAAAGATAAGGGTAAGAGTCCGCATTTTAACAGTGCTCGCCAGACATTGACATCGGAATTTACTGGGATTATTGTTCGCGGCATATGAGCCCGTCGGATCGACTATTCCCGGGCGCGTCCGCCGGTCTCATCCTACCCGCTGGTGTGTAAACGACATTTTATTCCTGGAAAGGAGTAAACAAATGACTCACCACTTTCGCGCTTTCGGACGATTCGGAGTAAACCGGCTCCTGTTAATCGCGCTCGTGGTATTCGTAGCGAACGTCGCCGTCGCGCAAACAACGCGAACTCCAGCCAATCCCGGCAAGGACGACGCGCCGGCTTTTCACGAG
>DASUOZ010000058.1:0-4321 GCA_036276375.1 Pyrinomonadaceae bacterium
CAAAAGAAATAGAGCTTCATGGGCCAACTGTGCGTATACGACTGCTCGTTGTGAAACTGGATGGACTGATTGGCAGGATAGTCTGTCGAAGTGTAGATGCCCGCCGTCACTTCCGAACGTGGCGACGAACGCTCGCGATAACTGAGCAGGTCGGACGAGACAGCACGGGCGAACTGGTCGAATCCACTTACCCCATCAATCTTGAACCCCCGAAACAACAACGCACCGTGCCGCAACAACTCGCGCTCGATTTGTTCGCGATTCTTCTCTGCCCAACTCGCAAGGTTCACGTCTTCCACGCCCGGACTAAAAACCATGGGAAACGCCACCGTGTCACCGTCCAGCGAACCGGTCTTAACCAGGTTCGCGGATGACAAACTCACGGATTGACGTCGGGCGCTTACGAACGGGTTTGCGCTCATCGAATTTTCGCTCTACAACGCAGGCTTCTTCGTTCCCAGGGGTTAAAGCAACCCGGGCTAAGACCTGGCGAACACCTTCGGCGTTCCGTGTTTTGATCCAGGTGTAAACACACGCAGTGGAAGCAGCGGGTGCCCGGTGAGGCATCAGCAGCTCAACTCTATTGTGACGGCGGTTTTGCTCGTGGCGAGTCACCTGACATGTGTGAGGCGACAACTTGCCAGTTACCGTTGCGCTTGACGTAGGTGTCGGTATAACGCGATATCTGTTTATTGCCTCCCGGCCACTCCGTAATGATTCGCCCGGTAAGGATCACGGTGTCGCCATAGACTCGGGCTTTGACCTCTTCGCTGTAAAACTTCGGCGCGGGCATTCCTTCCCGTCGCGGCTTCCTGACCAACTGCATCACGTTTTGTTTGGTCTGCACGGTGCCGTCCGGAAACGTGCCGGTCCAGTCGCTCGCGACAATCTTGTCCATCGCCGCTGAGTCGTGTTTTTCGTAGGCGTCGAGCCACTCCCGCTCTACCTTCTTTACTTCCTGCTCCGCCTGGTTTTGATCCTGAGCATTCCCTTGAATACCCGCGACAGACGTAAGCACGATGAAGGAGAGGAACACATGTAAGAGTCTTTTCATTGGAGGAAAATCCTTTGAGTTTTGAGTTTATGAGCCGGGTGACGCGCCATGATAACGCATTGACCCGCGATTCTCCCAAAAAAATTTTGGTTGCGCGCTACCTTAGACAGCCACCGCCTCCGCGTATTTGAGAGCCTTGCCATCGTATTGGCGAGCCAGTTCCCGGCGCCTTTGGTAGGTGTCGTGGACGAGGCGTACGTCCTCGATGAACTGCGGCAGCAGTTCCAGCGGCAACGCCTGCGGGCCGTCAACGAGTGCCTTGCTCGGAGTTGGATGGAAATCCACCAGCACCATGTTGGCGCCGGCAACGAGGCCCTGCGCCGTGACATGCATCAGATCGAGAAGGCCGTCCGGCGTCTGATCGCGAGAGCCGACGGCATGTGAAGGATCGACGCATATCGGCATCCGGGTGAGCCGTTTCACGACCGCAACATGCGCAAAATCGACGAGGTTTCGGTGCGGATCGCCGAGGTTTGACTTGATTCCACGCAAGCCGAAAACGATCTTCTGGTTCCCTTCGCTGGCCAGATACTCTGCCGCGTGCAACGACTCGTCCAGCGAGATGCCGTAGCCGCGTTTGAGCAACAGCGGATAGCTTTGCTGGCGCCCGACTGTTTTGAGTAGTTCGAAGTTTTGGGTATTGCGTGTTCCAATCTGGAGCATAACGCCGGTCGGATAACCCGTTCGATGCAGCGCCTCGTGAATCTCGGCGACATGAGATTCGTGAGTAACCTCGATGGCGATGATCTTAATGCCATACTTGCCCGCGAGCTCGAACACGTACGGCAGACAAAGCTTGCCGTGACCTTGAAACGCGTACGGACTCGTGCGCGGCTTGTACGCGCCCATGCGCGTGCATACCTGTCCATTGTCGCGCAATGCTTTCATCATCTCTTCGACGCATTCGCGCGTGTCCACCGCGCACAGCCCGGCAAAGATGTTGAGATTGTCCTGGCTGAAAACGACGCCGTTGTATTTAAAGGCTGTCGGCCGGTTGTCGCCCTTGTGGCGGCCCATGACCCGGTATCTTTCAGAGACTCGGACAACGCTCTGCACTGCGGGCAGCCGTTTCATCTCTTCGACTGAAAGCTGGTTTGTGCTGCCGATCAGGTGAACTTCCGTCAGGCTCACCTCGTGTCCCTGTTCGTGATGCAAACGTAGCTGGATGTTCGGCAAATCGTGAAGGTAAGTCATCAATTGCTGATATTCGTCGTGGCTTGGGTGAATGTTCGGCTTCAGAATGAGAATCATGTTCTTCGCCCCTCGTTGTTAGTTCTTTTCGAACAAGTCTTGCGCGACGGGAAGCGCGACTCGCGAGTGTTCCGACTGTTCCAGTAATTCATTGCGCACTGAAGAGAGACGTTCAATCACTTGATTCAGCGCGTCGGCAATCGGCCGGGGATTGGTTGCCAGGATGTCGTGCCACATTGACCAGGCGCTGGCGGCCAATCGCGTCATGTCGCGATAGCCGGTACCCGCCAGCGAGATCGGCACGTTCGTATTTTTCACTGTGGCCGCCAGTGCGTTCGAGAGGAGTTGCGGCAGATGGCTGAGCAACGCCACATGCCGGTCGTGTTCCGCCGCGGTCATGAATGTCACGCGCGCGCCGATGGTTTCGAGTGTCTGGTGAAGCGCGCTCAGTTGCGGACTGTCACCGTTTTCCCGGATGAGCACGTAAGGCGCGCCGCTAAAGAGTTCGCCACGGCCGTTTGCCGGTCCGCTCTGATGGCTGCCGGCGATCGGGTGTCCGCCGACGAAGTGAACATCTTCAGGTAAATAAGTCTCGGCAGCACCGCAAATCTCTTTCTTGGTGCTGCCGGCATCGGTCAACACGGCTCCGGGTTTGATCCGCCGGCCACTTCCTTTTAGGAACTTGATGATTTCGATCACCGGCATAGCGAGATAGATGAGATCAGAAGATGAACAATCGCCATTACCAAGGGGGTGATCGACATCATCGATAATTCCGAGTCGCAGTGCTTCGTCTAAAACAGTCGGCGATGAGTCCCAGCCCGCGATCCGGGTTGCGCTGCCGCTCTGTTTCGCGGCCAGCGCAAAGGAGCTTCCGATTAAGCCACACCCAACGATTGTGATGCGATTCCACATCAGTGTTGGCTCACGCTGTGCGCCGGTTCCGCCGTAACTTCTTCAATGCGCCGCGATTCGTCGATGATGCACCGGAAGATCTTCGCGACGGCTTCGTCGTCAAGTGGACCGCAGTTAGCGCCGCGGGCTTGACTCAAGACTTGCCGTTCGCGCGCCGGATCGCACAGCGGTGAGGAGTCGCGTCGTTTGAGCGCGCCGATCTCAATTGCCACTTGTGCGCGCTGGTTGAGAAGGCGCAGTAGTTCGGTATCGATCATGTCGATCTGCGCCCGCCAGTCACTGATTGATGTGCCCATCGGACCACCTCAAAAATGCTCGTGACCTGAGTTGATAGAACCGTCTATTGCGCGGAGGAAGCGGCTCGTTGATGTGTCACGTGATGTGCCACGGGAATTGCGACCGGATTTGCTCCGGGTAAATCGAAACGTTTGCTGAGCAAAGTCGACTCGGAATAGAGACTGTAGGGATAGGGCGTCGGCATCATGTAATCGGAACGCGGCGTGAGCGAACTCAACAACTCTTCCGGCAGGCCATACGACTGCTCGACGACTCTCACACGAATCGGTTCGTGTGACTTGGTTTCCAGCGTGACGTCGATGCCTTGTTCGGGCGGTGCGTAGTAGCTGAAAGCCCAGCGTGGTCGTGCCATCTGACCCGGCTGGCCGGCCATCGGACCAAGTCCCGGCCGCGCTCCCCGCGGGTGCGTTTCCTCTGGCCTGCTCGAAAAGGTCGCGCGCTTGCCGTTGATGGTCGCTCCCGCGATCTCAGTGTCTGATTCGATTGTGAAGGAAATGATCGGAACCTGCCGCTGCGAGCGAAGGTTGAGACTAATCGTGCGAACACCGCTTTGCATAACGTCGCTAACCGTAGAGAGCACTGGCGGCGCGAGCTCAACACTCGGCGCTGAGCTATGAAGCAATCCGCGCGGCACCGGAACATATTCGGGAATCGGTTTCGTTTCGGCGTTTGCCGGCAACAACTGCGACGTCCACTCATCCGGCCGATTCGCGCTGGCCCAGACAGCCGTATTGTTATCAGCATTCACGGCGTAGATCAGATCCGTTGGCTTCGGATGATTCTTTGTGAACTCCGTCGTGCGGCTGCCTTGCACCAGGAAGATGAGACCAACCACCAGAGCAATCGCCGGTACGGCCCACTTGT
>DASUOZ010000059.1:0-4406 GCA_036276375.1 Pyrinomonadaceae bacterium
TACACGGCGCGTCACATCATCACGACGATGGTGATGGACTCGAGCCCCGACGCCTGCTCGCAAACGAAGATGAAGATGGAAACCGACGGTTGGTACATCGATGCCGCCTTCGCACTCGATTGCGACCTCGGCGCCAGCTACAGACCACCGCAAACGCACGGCGGCGGCGGCGGTTGCCGCGATCGCTACGAGACGAAACAGATCGGCACTGCGAAGAAGGGTTATCCAGTCTACGAAAAGATGACGATGTTTGGGCCAGACGGCCGCGAGAGTTTCTCGACCATCACCGAAGTGGTCGAGTTTTCGCAGGCCACGCTCGATCCGAGTCTCTTTGACGTGCCTGAGGGTTATCGTGAAGTGCAGGACTTTGCGAGTTTGTATGGCGCGCCGGCCGGTATGCCGTCGGCCGCGGACATTGCCGCAGCAACTTCAGGCGCTAACACGGCAAACATCCCGTCTTCCAATCCCTCAAATTCTTCTCCCACCAAACCTACGGAAGCGCTACCTGCGAAGAAAGCGGGGATGATACGTATCGGCGTTGTGACGGTTAAAGCGGATAAAACAGCCGAAGGCATGAACGCAGCAAACCTGGCGACAGCAGTTCAAGCCACGCTGCAAGAAAAACTCAAAGCGCCTAACGTTGAAGCTATACCAATCCAGGCCACGGTGCTCAATCAGATCGAAGCCGAAGCGCGGCAAAAGGAATGCGACTACCTCGTTTACACGACCGTCTCGCATAAAAAAGGCGGCGGTGGCTTTGGTAGCGTGTTTGGCAGTACAGCGGCGCAAGTCGCGGCGGCTACAGTCCCGTACGGTGGCAGCACCACCGCAGCGGTCGCCACCAACACTGCGGCCAGCGTCGTAGTTGCCGACATCAAGGCGAAAGATGAACTGACTGTTGACGTGAGATTGGAAAAACCCGGTGCGGGTTATCCAGCTTTTACTAAACAGTACAAAGGTAAAGCGAAGTCAGCCGGTGAAGACATCGTCACACCGCCGACAACGCAGGCTGCCCAAGGTGTGATCGAAGCGGCCACAAAACAATAATCCTTGTGCCTCTTTGTGGCCTAACTGCCAGGCATGACGCCCGTCTTCAAATATGAAGACGGGCATTGTTTTTCGACGACGCACACTTCACACTGCGGATTGCGCGCTTTACACGTTCGTCGCCCGTGAAAGATCATCAGGTGCGGGAAGATCACCCAATCTTTTCGCGGCACGAGCTCCATCAAGTCCTGCTCGATCTTTTCCGCCGTCTTCTCGTGAGAAAACCCCAACCGGTGCGATAGCCGCGTCACGTGCGTGTCGACCACCACGCCGGCTTTGACGCCGAAAGCGTTGCCCAACACGACGTTCGCCGTTTTGCGCGCCACGCCCGGCAGCTCGAGTAACTCGTCCATCGTGTGTGGCACTTCACCGCCGAAGTTCTCGACCAGCATCTTCGCGGTGCCCTGGATCGACCTGGTCTTGTTGCGAAAGAAGCCGGTCGAGTGAATGTCTTTCTCCAACTCACTCGCCGGCACTTTCAGATAGTCCTCAGGCGTGCGGTACTTCCGAAACAGGTCCGCAGTAACGATGTTCACACGTTCATCCGTCGACTGCGCCGAGAGGATCGTCGCGATCAATAGCTCAAACGCGTTCGTGTGGTTGAGTGCGGTTTTCGCGTCGGGATAGGCGCGCTTCAGTCGCCGAGTCACTTCCCTCACTCGCTGCTTCCGCTCGTCTACACTCTCGCGTTTAGCCATCGATCATCCAGTCCTCTTCAACTTTCCTGTCTTCTTGGCCCATGCCTCAATGCGTACGAAGGCCCAGAGTCCGAGCGGCAACAGTATTGCCCCCATCACCCCGAGAATCAGCAACTCGTGTGTGACTGCCGACAAGGGCGCACCGGCCAGATACTCCGGCGTCGAGTTGGGATTACCAACACCGAACAGTTTGCGGCACGCCGACAGTGTGTAGGTTGCAGGTGACACAGTCGAGAGTGGTTGCAGCCAGCCGGGCAAGACCTCGATTTCATAATAAACTCCGGAAACCAGCAGAAGCGAGCCTTGAAAGATGTGCGTCGCTTCCGCGCCTCGCTCGGCGCTCATCACTGGAAACACGGCCGCAAACAGACCGAGACCGACGAACGCCATCGTGCTAACCGCCAGCACTACCAGCACGCCGAAGAAGTTCACGCCGTGCAAGTGCAGGTTGGTGAAGAGCATCAGACCAACCAACACGATCACGCTCGTGACGATGCTGTTCAGCAACGAGAACAGACTAACGCCGAGCAGATGGACCGCGCGCGAGACCGGCGCCATGAACGTGTACTCCAGCGTGCCTTCCCAGCGCTCGTACGCGATCGACATCGCGATCTCGTTGTAGAGCCAGGAAAGATAGTTCCAGAGCAACGCGCCGACGACGAGTTTCAGCGTGAGTTGATAGTCGCGCTGGGCAACGCCGATGAGCGCTACAGTCGCCGACGTCACCAGCGCGTAGAAGTTGAACACGATGACCCAGCCGATGTACCGGCGGGTGATGTGCCACCCGCGGAACAGGAAGGCCCACGTTTGTCGTAAAGTTGCTTCCATTGCTTGTCTCCCAAACCATCCGCAGATTACACAGAACTTTTCTGCGTAATCTGTGGATGGCCTTTAGTCGCCTACCGCAGCGAGTTCCTCTTCCGTTAGTTCTTCGCCGGTTAGCGCAATGAACGCGTCGTCGAGTGTTTCGGCCCCAGCCACGCGTTTCAGATCCGTCGCTGTTCCTTCAGCGACGAGTTTGCCATGCGCCAGAAAACCGATACGCGCACACAATCGCTCCGCTTCCGCCATGTCGTGCGTCGTCAACAGGATCGTCGTCCCTTCACGGTGTTGCAGGTCCTCGAGAAACGACTGCACGTCGCGACGGCTCTTCGGATCGAGTCCCGTCGTCGGCTCGTCCAGCAGCAACAGCGGCGGATTGATCATGAGCGCGCGGGCGATGCTGATCTTCTGTTGCATACCGCGGCTCATCTCTTCGAGCGGCGTGGAAAACTTCGCGTTCTCCATTCCGAGCTGGTCGAGAATCTGCAGCACGCGTTGCTCTGCCTGTCGGGCGTTCTGTCCATAGAGCAACGCCGTGTAAAGCAGGTTTTCGCGCGCCGAGAGTTTTTTGTAGAAAGCGGCATCGACGCTCACTCGTCCAATGATCCGGCGCACTTGTTCCTGCTGCTGCGGCAGTCGATAGCCGAGCATGTTGACTTCGCCGCTATCGGCGATGAGCAACGTGGACAGAATGCGGATCAAGCTCGATTTGCCCGAGCCGTTCGGACCGAGAAGACCATACGTTTCGCCCTCCGCCACGCTGAACGAAACGTCGTCTACCGCCCAGAGCTCCGTCCCTTTACGGAACCCGTTTCGTTTGCGGAAACATTTGCGCAGGTTGCGTACCTGAATAGCCTGTTTTTGCATGATCACCTCGAAAAGTGGACGCCAATGGGCCACTGGAAAAAGCGTTTGGTTTGTTTGGGAATGGTTGCGACTGAGCGTGCGTCCGTCCGTCGGCAGCTTTACTGCAAGCGGAATGACTCAACTCCAGCCGCGCAGAACGAACGCGGAGGAGTTAAGCTCGGAACGACCAGACGGGTCGAATTTTGAGGAAGAGAACTTTCATTCCTATCACCTGTGCCGAGCAGACTAGCGGAACAGCCCGAATTTGGCAAGAGGAGTTGTCTAGTCAGCAAATGGTAGGCTCAGTCTGATTACAGGACTGACGGAACCCGACCGCGGCTGAATCCTTCACGGCCGAGTGATAAGAAAAACATCCCAAGCCCAACGTCCTATGTGCGTGCCTTGACCATCTTTGACCTTAGCACGATAACGATACTCGTTCCCATACTGGTCAATGTACTTCGATGGTTTGTCAAGTTCCAGCACTAAAAGGTTCAACGCCGACAGAGTGTGTAGCTCAGACGCTTCGGAGATTCCATTGTGGTTACTATCTTGCCACAGACGCAATGAGGCAAAGATGGAGTCTGATGATGTTATTAACCCATCACTATTTCCACCGTTAACCGGCTTATCAAATTCGGCCAGAGCCAGGAAACCATTCTTCTCAGTTGATAATGGCTGGGGGGTGAAGTTACCAAAAAGTTCAGAACCGTCATCAATCGTGCCGTTACCGTTTCGGTCTAATACTACCCAAGCATCATCCGAACCAAGTGCGGTCCATGAAATTCTTTCTTTTACTCCATCCGGCCTAAGATCAAAATCCACGCCACCAACAGCATCCGTTACGCTAAAACCATTACCTGAAACATCTATCAACACGGGACACCCTGGTCCGACTTCTCCGTCGCCGCACTGTCCGTCAGTACACAAACCACTGCAACACTCGGAATTAGCGCTACAAAATTCTCCTGATGCCAGACACTCTGATGAGCC
>DASUOZ010000060.1:0-3792 GCA_036276375.1 Pyrinomonadaceae bacterium
AACCGCTTGTGCTCCCGCAACTTCACCTGCACCCTCTGCATCACGACCGATGAAAAAACTAGCTAACACCGCCGTTACGTAACCAAATACTCCGAAACCATATAAGGACAACAAGAAGCACAGCACCCGACCTTCCGCAGTTTGCGGCCAGTACTCAGATCCGATCGACGTCAGCAACATCGCGGTCCACCAAAGGGATACGCCATAGGAGTTAAGTCCTCCCGGCACCTCTTGTTCAAAGGCGTACATTCCACCGGCACCCGCGAAAAGAACCACGCCAGTGAGCGCGCTGACATACCCGAAACCACGCCTGCCGAAAGTGGCGCCCACGGCTTTCATTCCACGATTAACGGAAGTAACAATACGCAATAACCGTAGACCTCGAACCGCTCTGGCCGTTCGGAACAAACGCGCGATGCGAACGAGACGCAGGACCCGCAGTGCCGGCAGAATGAGGGCAATTGCCGTGAGCCAATTCTGTTTCAGATACTGAAGCTTGTCGGGAGAAACAACCAGGCGTATGGCGAAATCAATGATGAAAATGACCCAAATGAGCGTGCCGATCGTCTCGAGGAAAGGACTCAGTCCCCAGCGAAGCTCAATCACAAGTAAGATCAACCAGACTAGACCAAGGAGAACAAGCGGAGTTTCGAGCCACTGTTCGAGTTGGTCGAGAATCTGACGTCGTTCGCTATCGACCTCCTGTTTCGTACGATCTTGTAAACTTTCCATCACATCTTCCTTTTGCGCTGACGAGTCTCGTGCGAGCGGGGTTTCAGAGGTTTACACACACAAGCGAAATGCCAATAATTCAAGTCTCACCAGAATAAGTAAGTGATCTCACCTATGTCGTTGAGCATTAGTGGTGGCTTCGTACTCACCAGCGACAGTTGGGGGTATATGTGTTGCTTAAGAGGTGCAAAAAAGGCAGCGGACGCCCACTGGTATCGATACATCCAGCGAAGAGCGATGCCACACGTGTACCGAAAGAGAAGCAATGTTTCGATTTTATGCGAAAGGGCCACATTGCTTCGTCATTCGTGAGGCGTCGAATTGCGCATTGATTATGTGCGGTGTCGCACAATCCGCGCGTTAACATGAGCGAGAGAACAATGTCACCGGAGGATGAAACCACAAGCACCAGACCCGAGCGCGAGAAGGCGGAAACTGCGCTTGTTAAAGTCGAACCAGAAAACGGACCCGGAGCAATCACTACTGACGCGGGACGAGCGATTCGACCTGCGCGGCAGCGGCACTCAACCTCGCAGCAGTTCAAAAAATGGATCATCCGCCTCGGTTTGCTGCTCGTGCCCGTATTGATAATCGGGTTCTTTATCTGGCGCAGCAGCAGTCCTGCCATCGTCACAACGGTCCAACCCAAACTCGTCCCCATTACGGAAACGGTCGCCAGCAGCGGCAGAGTCAGCGGTATGACCGAGACGCTCGTGGGCGCACAAGCACAGGGAGTCGTAGACGAACTCTACGTGAAGGAAGGTGATCGCGTTTCGGCAGGACAAACTCTTGCACTGCTCAAGAACGACGTCGCCGAAGCGCAAGTCGCACAGGCGGAACAGGCCGTCCAAACGGCACGGGCCCAACTGGCCCAAACCGCGCGTGGCCCATTGCCGTCAGAGCTGGAAGCAGCGACGGCGCAGGCACGCCAGGCTGAGGCCCAGGTCACCCAACAGCGTGCGGCCATCACTCAGGCACAAAGAGCCGTAGTGCAACAACAGGCTCAGCTCAGTCAGTTGCAAGCCGAACAGGAACTCGCGGCTAAACAGCTTGCGCGCACTCGCACGCTCACCGAGCAAGGGATCGCCCCGAGAGCTGAGTTGGACCAGGCGCAAACGAACTTGCGTGTCGCTCAGGAACGTGTCGCCGCACAGCGAGAAGCGATTGCCTTGGCGCAAGCAAATGTCCGGCAAGCACGCGCAAGTTTGCAATCGGCCCAGGCAAACGCTTTGGCTCAACAGGCGCGGGCGCGTACCGTGCAGAGCGGCGCGCGTCCCGAGGACATTCAGGTGGCAAACCGCCGTTTGCGGGAGGCAGAACAGGCGCTGAACGTCGCGCGGAGACAAGCCGCGAACTCGGTGGTGACGGCGCCCTTTGCGGGACTGGTGACGGAGATCAACGCGGAACTGGGCCAATCGGTCGCCACGCAAGGCGTCTTGAAATTAGTTAGTGGAGATCTGGAGATCAATGTTGATGTTGACGAAAGCAATCTGGCGGATTTGAGACTCGGACAGACTGCGATCATCTCCTCGAGTACTTTCACAAGCAGCACGTTTGAGGGCACCGTGAGTGAGCTCGGCGCCGCAGTTGATGTAGCGCGCGGCACGATCGAGGTCACAGTCAGGCCGTCAGATCCACCCGAATGGTTAAGACCCGGACAAACCGTAAACGTAAACATCATTACCGCGAAAAATGTTCCGCGGTTACTGGTCCCGGCAACCTCACTGACACGCTCTGGCGATCAAACCGTAGTGTTTGTGGTCGAAAACGGAGTTGCATTGGAGAAAACAGTTGTTACCAGAGCGCCTACGGAGAACGGCGTGCCGGTGCTCGCCGGTTTAACCGGCGACGAGCGCATTATCGTTGACGCTGGAAAGATCACGGCCGGCGAGCGAGTCCGCGTGTCCGAGAGTTAGCTATGAGTGTCTTAACAAGAGCAATCATTCCGCGGCGGATTCGCTTTGAAAGCGTCATCGCTCTGCGCCATTTGCTCGCCGGCGGTGGACAAACTCTGCTGACAGTTAGCGCCGTCGCCGCAGGCGTGATCATCGTCATTTTTATAACGTCGCTGATCTTCGGCTTACAGGAGCGATTGACGGAGTTGCTTACGGACGCCATCCCGCACGTAACCGTGACTGTTGAAGAGCCGGAGCCAAAGCCGCTCTCCAGAGTGCCGGGTACTCCCGAAGACTTGAGTTCCACACGGATTGAGCAGCGAGCGCCGCAACTCAAGTTCATAGATAACTATCCGACGGTGGTAGAGACGATCAGACGACTGCCGAATGTGCGCGCAGTCACTCCGGTCGTGACGGGTCAGGCGTTCGTTTCCAAGGGAGCAAACCCGATTGGTGTCGCAGTCGTGGGCGCCGATCCGGAGTTGCAGGATCGCATCACTCCGGTAACTAAAGATCTGATATCGGGAAAGTTTGTTGGCCTTAGCAGTGACGAGATCGTGATCGACGGCGAACTTGCCAAAGACCTGGACGTCTCGACCGGCGAACGGGTGCGTGTTACTTCGGGCACTGGTGCATCCGACTCGTTCACCATTGCCGGCATCTACAGCCGCGGACAGGGAAGAGGAAGCGCGTATGTAACGCTGCGCACGGGACAAAGCTTGTTCGGTCTCGGATCGACGGTCAATGCCATCCAGGTGAAATTGATCGACATTTACGACGCCGATTCAGTCGCCGATCGGATCATGGCTTTAGTTCCGTATGAGGCGAAATCGTGGACCAGGGAATTTCCTCAGTTCTTGTCGTCACTGCAAGTGCAAACTGCATCCGCCTACTTGATATCAGGTTTTAGTCTGGTTGCTTCAGGATTTGCGATCGCGGCGGTGTTGATTGTGTCGGTGTTACAGAAGTCGAAGCAGATAGGAATTCTCAAGAGCATGGGAGCGCGGCGGCGACAAATTCTCACAATCTTCATCTTCGAAGGTCTCGGAGTGGCAATCATAGGCAGTGCGCTCGGCGCCACACTCGGTACGCTGATCGTCTTGCTGCTGAGTATTTTCAAACAACCGATAACTCGCGTAGGGCAGGCGCCGGAACAGCTTTTTCC
>DASUOZ010000061.1:0-9939 GCA_036276375.1 Pyrinomonadaceae bacterium
GTTTGAGTTCGATATCGTCGGTAAACGGCAATAACGATCATTCGCTGTATCCGTCAGGATGCGTCTCCATCCAACGCCACGCTGACTCGATGATCAATCCCAGGTCCTGATACTGCGGCCGCCAGCCGAGCTCAGCCTTGATTTTGTCGGAACTGGCAACCAGGATCGCCGGATCGCCCGGGCGACGCGGTCCAAAGCGAGTGGGAATCTCTTTGCCGGTGACACGCTGAGCCGTATCGATAACGTCGCGCACGCTGTAACCCGCGCCGCCGCAACCGAGATTGTAAATCCTGCTTCCCTCGTTCAACGCCTCCAGCGCCTGGATGTGTGCGCGCGCCAAATCGACGACGTGAATGTAGTCGCGAATGCAAGTCCCGTCGGGCGTTGGATAGTCATCGCCAAAGATCTCCACGTGCGAACGCTTTCCGGCTGCAGCTTGCAGAGTGATGGGAATGATGTGCGTTTCCGGATCGTGATCTTCGCCGCAGTGCTCCGTCGCGCCGGCGGCGTTGAAGTATCTGAGCGAGGCGAAGCGCAATCCGTGCGCGCGATCGAACCACTTCATCGCGTGTTCGAAAGCGAGTTTTGTTTCGCCGTAGGGATTTGTGGGATTCGAAGGAGCGCTCTCTTCGATTGGTTGGGCTTCAGGCTCACCGTAAACGGCCGCGGTTGACGAGAAGACGAGGCGCTTCACGTCATTCGCCAACATTGCTTCGAGCAAGAGGAGACCGGCGACAACGTTGTTCACATAGTACTTGCCTGGTTGTTCGACAGACTCGCCGACGAGCGAATGCGCCGCCATATGAACCACCGCTTCGATTCCGTGTTCTTTAAGTGTCAGGATCAGCGTGTCGGCATCACTCAGGCCCGCGTGCACGAACTCCGCGCCCTCAACGACGGCCTCGCGATGACCTTTGGACAGATTGTCGTAAACGACGACCTCGTGACCGTCGCCGATCAGTTGCTCAGTCACTACGCTGCCGATGTATCCGGCGCCTCCGGTAACAAGCACGCGCATACACTAAACTCCCTTCGGGATAGACCGATTCAGTTGCTGGAGGAAGGAACTACTACGAGGGCGCGAACGGGATCGGCATCGGCTTCAGGTAACGACCACGTTGGGCTGCGTGGCGACACTATCAGCTTGCACGGAGTCTGACGGCGCGTAGAAGAGAATGCGGCCACAGTTGTCGCACGTGATTATCTCTTCGCCACGCCGGATCTCCGCCATCACCTGGGGTCTCAGCGCCATGAAGCACGCGGAGCACGAACGATTACGTGCTTCGGCCACCGCGACGCCGTCGCGAATGCGGGCGCTGATGCGGGAGTACATCGCGCTCATCGGCTTCGGCAGGTTTGCGAACACCTGATCGCGCTCGGCGCGTGAGGCGATCAGTTGTTGCGACTGTCGTTGTGTCTCTTCGTCGAATGCTTTGAGGCGTGCTTCGCGATCTGAATTGAGGGTGGCGATCTCGTCGGCGCGTTCTTTCAGCGCGGCTTCGGCTTTCTCGAGAGTCTCCATCTGTTCGAGGATCTGCGTTTCGAGCGTGGAGATTTGTTTACGGGCGGCGTCAGCTTCACGAATCGCAGCGGTATACTCCTCCTGCTTTTTGGAGGACATCAGATTACGTTCGGCACGTTCCGCGCGGCCGCGTTGTTCGACCACTTCATTTTCCAAACGCGCTCTGGTGTGTTTCGCCTCGTCGCGACGACTTTCAAGGCCCCTAATTTCAAAGGCGCGCTGATCGAACTCTCTTTCGATCTCGGCGCGCCTTTGCGGTATCGCTTCCAGCTCTTTTTCTAATCTTCGTATCGTTGTGTCCAGATTTTGTAGAGCGATTAACTTCTCTAATTCCGCTTTCATCAGCCCGGATCATCACACAATCGGAGCGGTTGGTGCAAGCGTCGAGATCGGGAGGATTAGATCGGCCCGTAAACCCCGCGCGGTAGCCGGATTCGCGGGGTGACGAGCACTCGCGGCATCTCGATATTGACCGTCGGCATGGGAATCTCGATGCGTGGCATCGGGATAACCACGCTCGGAAACTCGATCCGCGGAATGACGATCTGGCGCCGAATCTGATCTTTGATCGTTTGTGCCATCTCATCCCTGGTCGTGCGGATTGATGCGCCCTGACGTGGTGTTACGCGAAAAGTCTGTTGACTTCGGTTGCGGATGACGGTGAGGGTTACGTCGCCCTCTTTCTTGCGACCAATAACCCGCGAGACGTCGCCCGGCGAATCAACTTCTTCACCGTCGACCGCGGTGATCACGTCACCGGCCTTGATCCCGGCCTGCGCGGCTGGACCATTATCGGAAACTGCCGTGACCAAAACACCTCGACCGCTGGTGACGCCGAAGTAATCAGCGAGTTGTTTGGTCAGTTCCATCGTGCTGACGCCGATACGGCGGCTGTTGTTGAAATAGAAGCTCAGGTCGTTGTTGTCGTTGAAGAGTTTTTCTCGGTCGAATTGCAGACCCTTGAACCTCTCGTTGAGTTTGTCGAAATCGAGTGAGCGTCCTTCAAACTTCCAGGTTCCCGGTTGCTGCGACCACAGCTCGCTGTTAACCCGGCTCAGACCCTGTCGTTTGCCCATGGTGGCGGTGAGTTCCTGTTCGGCGCCGTTGCGGCTGATCGTGAGCTTCACCGTGTGATCGGGCGCGATCTCCGAGACCAGACGGTTGAGCTTGCGTACGCTCGTCACGTTCTCGTCGTTGAGACGCAGGATTACGTCGTCTTTGCGCAAACCGGCTTTGGCCGCGGGACTGTCTGCGATGACGCGCGTTATGCCCACGCCGCGCACCTGGCTCAAATGGTAGCGAGCCATGTTCTCGTTGTTGATGTCTTCACCGTAAACGCCGAGAAATCCGCCTCCGTCGATCAAGAGCGAGAAGGTGTTGAGATCCTCAGGCGGCTGAGGCGGCTCAGGTGCGGCTTCCTGGGCGAGAGCTGGAGCAACAGTCAGAATGAGAGCGGACAGAAGACCAACGACGTATTTGGCTTTCATTTCTTGAAATCCTCCGGAAGAGTTTGCGCTTTTCACGCACGCGTGAGGCGGAGGTTCCAGAAAAATTTGGTTTGACTATTTAGATCTAGGATCTACGGACGTAGTCGGTGTCCGTCTGGCCGTGGCTAGCGCCCGTTCAGTGGCTTGTAGATCTCCACCGGTCCTTTTAATTCCAGCGCCACTTTCCCCTCGCTCTGCGCCAAATCGAGATGCGCCACCGCCTCGGAAACCGCCAAAAACCGATGCACGTCGTCTGTTTCAGGAAACATCTTGCGCGAAACATCCCATGCACTCACCCCGTCGTTCCCGACAAACGCAATCACTTCGCCCTGCCGCTGCTGCACTGCGCGAAAATACCGATGAAACAGTTCTTCAAAATCATGGACGGGATCTCCATGCCCTCCGTAAACAAGCGTCGGCGAACACGCACGCAGCCGCGCCAGACTCACCAGATACTCGGCCAGCGACGGAAAACGCTTTTTGGGATTCAACGGATCGGGCGATAGTATGGGATTCGGCGTGATGCGCTTCAACACGCAATCACCAGCGATCAACGTGCGGTCCGCTTCACGCAGGAACGAACACGACCCCGGCGTGTGACCCGGCGTGTGCAGAATGCGCAAACTCCCCGATTCAAACTCCAGCTCCGCATCGTCCCACAACGGCGTACAGTGGTCATCATCGAGCGAATCTGAATACTGCCGGACGCCTTCGTACATCCGGCGCATCGACTCGATCTCCCGCTCGGGAACACCCGCGCGCACGAGTAACTGCCGATGCTCGTCGTACTCGAGACGGCTGTGGCGATGGCCCGTTTCCCAATCGTGAACGAGCACTTCCGCGTTCTTCGCTTCGTCGCGCACCGCGCGAGCGAGCCCGCAGTGATCTTCGTGAGCGTGCGTGAGAACGATGCGGCGGATGTCGGAAAGACGAAAACCGGCGTTGCGCAGCCCGGCGCGCAACGCCTCGATGGCCTCTTTAGTCTTCGGGCCGGTGTCGATGATGGTCACCGGATCCTCGGCGATCAGGTAGACATTGACCGGCCCGACGTAGAAAGGCGTTGGCACTGAAATCGGAACGACGCGCATAAGTGTTGGGCCACGGACCTACACGGAGGACACGGACAGATTTCCTGCTGACGCGGTGTCTCCTTTTGTCGTTTGTCCGTGCGAGTCCGTGTTCGTCTGTGGCTTAAAAGATGTACTTGTTGGCTGCGATGAGATCGTCCGCGATTCGCTGGCGCGCGGCGATCGTGTTCATTGGCTGCTGCTTGGTGAAGCGACGTAGCGCGGCAAGCAGCGTGCGCAGTTCGTCGCCTTCCGCCATACCCGCCAGCGTGTTCTTCGCTCGCGACTCGATGCGGCCGACAGCGTCGTTGCAGAAGACGCGCGTCATGTCGAGATAACGCGCCGCGGCCGTTTCGCCTTGCGACGCGGCGAACTTGCGCGCGCGCAGGATGGCAGTTTCCATCGCGTAGGTGTCCATGATGATATCGGCGACGCCCATCAGGATCTCCTGCTGGTCGGCGAGTTTCATCATGAACTTCTGCGCGGCGGTGCCAAGCGTCATCAACGCAACCTTCTTGGCGTTTTGCGTCAGTTTCTCTTCGACCGCGAGCAACGTGTCGTCATCATCGAAACTCGGCAACTGCGGCGACAGCACTTCGTCCATCAACGCCTGCGCCGCCGGCAACAACGCGAGTTGCCCGCTGAGCGCCGCCTTCATCAAGCGGCCCGGAATCAACATGCGATTGATCTCGTTCGTGCCTTCGAAGATACGGTTGATGCGCGAGTCGCGATAGGCGCGTTCGGCCGGATAATCGGCGGAGTAACCATAACCGCCGTAGATCTGGACCATCTCGTCGGCGACGAAGTCGCAGTACTCGGAAAGCGCGACCTTGATGATCGAACACTCAGCCGCGTACTCCTCAATCGCGCGCAAACGCGCGTCCATGTCTTTCGCGTCGACCGCGCCGACTCCCGCTTCGATCATGCCGAGCGTGCGATAGATCATCGACTCGCCGACCCACGTGCGGATCGCCTGTTCCGCGAGCTTCGCTTTGATCGCTCCAAACGACGAAATCGGTCTGCCAAACTGGTGACGCTCGTTGGCGTAACGCACCGACTCATGCACCATCAGCTTCATGCCGCCGGCGCACATCGCGCCCAATTTGAACCGGCCGATGTTCAGCACGTTGAAAGCGATCTTGTGGCCTTTGCCGACTTCGCCGAGCAGGTTCTCGACCGGCGTGCGCACGTCTGACAGCACCAGCGCGGTTGTGCTCGAGCCTTTGATACCCATCTTGTGCTCTTCGGCGCCCGACGTCAGACCCGGCTGGCGTTCGACTATAAACGCCGTAAACTTGTCGCCGTCGACTTTCGCAAACACGATGAAGATGTCGGCAAAACCGCCGTTGGTGATCCACATCTTTTCACCGTTGAGAATGTACTCTTTGCCGTCCTCGCTGAGACGCGCGGTCGCTTTCGCCGCCATCGCATCCGAACCCGAACCCGCTTCCGTCAACGCGTAAGCAGTAATCAGCTCGCCGCTGGCGATCTTCGGCAGGTACTTCTCTTTCGCGGCGTCAGTGGCGAAGTAAACGATCGGCAGCAAACCGATGCCGCTTTCCGCGCCCAGCGTGGTCGCAAACGACGCCGAGCGACCGATGTTCTCGCCGATGAGGGCGCCGCTCGTTTGATCGAGACCCAGGCCCCCGAACTCTTCCGGAATGTTGGCGCCGATCAATCCGAGGTCAGCCGCCTTGCGTACCAGTTCACGCGCCAGGTTCCAGTCGTGCTTTTCGAGTTTGTCGAGGTGCGGAACGACTTCGTTATCGACAAACTGCCGCGTGGTGTCGGCGATCATGCGGTGCTCTTCAGTGAGATCCTCCGGCGTAAAGATGTCTTCCGGAGTGCGCTCTTCGATCAAAAACGATCCACCCTTGATGAGCTTCTTCTGTTCGGCTACGGCTGACATTTAGCTTTCTCCTCCTTCAAACCATCCACAGATTACTTAAGGTTTTGTTCCTCTGTGTCTCTGTGGATTGTCTTTATAGTCTCTCCAGAATACCGGCGGCACCCATACCACCACCAACACACATCGTTACCATTCCGTATCGCCCGTTGCGGCGCTCCAACTCGCGCAGGATGCTGGCGGTGAGCTTCGCTCCCGTGCAACCCAGCGGATGGCCCAACGCGATCGCGCCGCCGTTTACATTGACCTTGTCGGGATCGAGCCCCAACGTTTTGATCACTGCCAGCGACTGCGCGGCAAACGCTTCGTTTAATTCAATCAGATCGATATCCGCCAGCGACAGACCGGCGAGTTTCAAAACCTTTGGAATCGCAAACACAGGCCCGATGCCCATCTCCTCCGGTGGGCAACCAGCCGTTGCATACGCAACGAATCGCGCCAACGGTTTCGCGCCGAGTGATTTCGCGCGCGCTTCAGACATTACAACTGCCGCCGCGGCGCCATCAGACATCTGCGACGCGTTGCCCGCGGTGATCGTGCCCTTCAGGTGAAACGCAGGTTTCAACTTCGCCAGGCCCTCGGCTGATGTATCGCGACGCACGCCTTCATCTTTATCAAACACGACCTCGCGCCGTTGCTTCTTTCCTTTTTCGTCCAACTCTTCGAGCACGACGTGAAGCGGCACGGTCTCGTCTTTGAACTTCTCTGCGTCGAGTGCGGCTGCCGCGCGTGTGTGTGAACGCAGTGCAAACTCGTCCTGCTCGTCGCGCGTTACTTCATACTTGCGCGCGACGTTCTCAGTGGCGAGGCCCATGCTCAGGTAGAAATCGGGATAGTGGTCGACAAGATACGGGTTCGGACGAATGATGTGTCCGCCCATGGGAATCATCGACATCGTTTCCAGACCACCGGCGACGATGACTTCCGCTGCGCCGGTTTTGATCCGGTCCGCGGCCATCGCGATCGATTGCAAGCCCGACGAGCAAAAGCGATTGATCGTCATCGCGCTCGTTTCGACGGGAAGGCCGGCGCGAATCGCGGCCGCGCGGGCTACGTTCATGCCCTGCTCCGCTTCCGGCATTGCGCAACCCATGATCACATCTTCGATCTCGGTATTTTCGAGACCGGGCACACGGCCGACTGCGTCCTTAATTACAGCGGCGCCCATCTCGTCAGGCCGCGTCGTTCTCAACGTGCCCTTCGGAGCCTTGCCAACTGCCGTGCGAACTGCTGCTACGATTACTGCGTCTCTCATTTCTTTGATCTCGGCTTCTGTTTTCCTAAATCCCTCTCCTTTGGCCTCGCGCAAGCGAACCGCTAGTTTCTCAGCGGCTTGCCAGTCTTCAACATGTGCGCGATCCGCTCCTGCGTCTTCCTCATGCCGACTAACTTCAAAAACGCCTCGCGCTCCAGATCCAAAAGATACTGCTCGGAAACGCGCGTGGGATGATTCAAATCTCCACCAGTCAAAATCCGCGCTAACTGCGTTCCAATCTCAGCGTCGTGATCCGAAATGTACCCCGCGCGCTTCATCTGATGAATACCGAGTTTGAGCGTCGCCAGCGCCGGCTCGCCCAACGCGAGAATGTCCGTTCTTTGCTGCGGCGCCACGTAACCACTCGCCGCCAGCGACAACACTTCTTTCTTCGCGTCCGCGATCAACCGATCCGCGTTCATCGAAACGGTGTCGTCAGCAGACAGGAACCCCAACGCTCGCGCTTCCTCCGCCGACGTCGCAACCTTCGCCAGCGCGATCGTTTCGAACGCGCGCTTCACAAACGGAAACGGATCAGCGTCGGTCATGGCCTTAGGAATCGAGTCCAAGGTCCGCAACAGCAACTCCTTCGTGCCGCCGCCCGCCGGAATGATCCCGACGCCGACCTCAACAAGTCCGATGTAAGTTTCCGCCGCGGCACGCACTCGATCCGCATGCAGCACCATTTCACAACCACCACCAAAAACCATCTGAAACGGCGCGACCACGACCGGCTTCGGCGAGTAACGCAAACTCATCGTCGACTGCTGGAAAACTCGCGCCATCATGTCGAGCTCTTCCCAGTTCTCCTCCTGCGCTTCCATCAACATCAGCATGATGTTGGCGCCCACACAGAAGTTTGGTCCCTGGTTGCCGACCACGAGCCCGAGGAAGTTTTTGTCGACTTCGCTGAGCGCAAACTTCAACATCTGAAGCGTGTCGCCGCCGATCGCGTTCATCTTCGAGTTAAACTCGAGACACGCAACACCTTCGCCGATGTCGATCAGGGATGCTCCCGCGTTCTTTTTGATTACGCCGGTCCGATCCTTGACGGATTTAAGAATCAGCACTCCCGGTGGATCGGCGAGTGGAACGTACTTCCCCTGGTTGAAATCGAAATAGGATTGTTGACCATTCTCGTTTTTGTAGAAGGAAGTGGCGCCGGCCGCCAGCATCGCGGCCACGTTCGCCGGAATTTCCTGTCCTTCTTCGTTCATGCGCGCGACTGATTTCTCAACGCCGATCGCGTCCCAGGTTTCGAATGGTCCGAGTTCCCAACCAAAACCCCAGCGCATGGCGCGATCGACTTCCACGACGTTGTCGGCGATCTCGGGAATCCGTTTCGCTGCGTAGGAGAGCGTCTTGGTCACCGTCTTCCACAGAAACGCACCGACGCGATCCTTGGCCCACACGAGACCCTTGATTCGCTCGGGCAAATCCTCGATGTTCTTTGCCATGTCGAGCGCGGGGAGTTTCACTTTCTGCGACGGGCGATAATCGAGGGTGGCGGCGTCGAGCGACCATATCTCGCGCTTGTCGCCCTCGCCTTTCTGTTTGCGATAGAAGCCGGCTTTAGTCTTGTTGCCGAGCAGCCCGCGTTGGACCATCTGCGCGAGCACTTCGGGCACGACGAACATGTCTCGCTCTTCGTCTTCGGGCAGGTTTTCGTAGAGGTTTTTAATGACGTGCGTAAACACGTCGAGACCGACGAGGTCGAACGTACGGAAGGTGGCGCTCTTCGGGCGGCCCACAGCGGGACCCGTCATCTTGTCGACTTCTTCGATCGAGTAGCCATCGTCGAGCATCGTCTTGATCGTGTAGAGCGCGCCGAACGTACCGATGCGATTGGCGATAAAGTTGGGCCGATCCTTCGCGGGCACCACGCCCTTGCCGAGCCGTTCGTCGAGAAAGCCGTAGAGAAAACAGGAGACTTCCGGCTTGGTCCATTCGGTGCGAATGATTTCGACCAGATGCAGATAACGCGGCGGATTGAAGAAGTGGACGCCGAGGAAATGTTGCTTGAAGTCGTCGGAGCGGCCATCGGCCAGCAGGTGAATGGGGATGCCGCTGGTGTTTGAAGCGACGATTGAGCCGGGTTTGCGATGTTGTTCGACGCGCTCGTAAAGGGAGCGTTTGATGTCGAGGTTTTCGACGACGGCTTCGACGATCAGGTCGCGATCTTTGAGTTTCGCAAGGTCGTCGTCGAAGTTACCGATGGAGACGAGCGCGGCACTGTCGGGGGTAAAGAAGGCCGCGGGTTTACTGTTTTTCGCGGCGTCGAGACCGTTGCGAGCGATACGATTGCGAACCTCGGGCCGTTCGAGGGTGAGTCCTTTCTTCTGTTCGTCGGGGGTCAACTCGCGCGGAGCGATATCCAGGAGGAGCGTGGGCACACCCGCGTTGGCGAGGTGCGCGGCGATTTGCGCTCCCATAGTTCCGGCTCCCAGAACGGCCGCCTTCTCAATCCGCCTCATGCAGCTTCTTACCTTCTTTCGACACGAACTCCAGCCTAGATCGACGAGGGCGCCATGATACTGAATGAGCGCTCATTCAGCAAGCGCGCCCGTTGCGGTCAGCCGGCATGCGCCTTGTGGGTTCGGTCATAAAGTGAAATTTGTCGGTCATAAAGTGAAATTTGTCGGTCATAAAATGAAATTGCGGAGACGACCTCTTAGAGAAGTAGCGGGTAATAGACCGCAACC
>DASUOZ010000062.1:0-2826 GCA_036276375.1 Pyrinomonadaceae bacterium
GTCGGTCGTTTCCCACTCGCCGTAGATCGATGCGAACCCGCGCGAGTAGAGCAGCTGTTTCGTCTTCGCGTCGCGCACTTCGAAGAGATACTTGCCGAGGTTCGACGTGTCGATCGTCTGCGACGGGTGACCCGGCCAGGGCAACGGTTCGATCACCACGCGGTCGACGCTGAACACCTCCTGCGAGGCGTCGCCGGTGTGGTAGTAATCGACGCGCATGGTTTCGGCCGCCGACACAGCGCCGACACACAATAAAAAGACGGCCCAAACTACGAGTGTAATTAGTGGTCTGATTATCATACGTGCGAATGATACACTATCAAACCTATGGCAAGTGTGCTTGAGATCATTCCACTCGGCGGTATCGGTGAGTTTGGAATGAACTGCATGGCGGTGCGTTACGGCGACGAGATGCTGATTCTCGACGCCGGCATGGGCTTTCCGGAGGAGACTGCGTACGGCGTCGACGTTTCTATCCCGAACTTCAATTTTCTCGACGAGTACCGCGATTCCATTTCCGCCATCGTGCTCACGCACGGCCACGAGGACCATCTCGGCGCGCTGCCTTACCTGCTCAAGAAGTTCAACGTTCCCGTTTACTGTTCGCATTTCACCGCCGGATTGGCGGAAAGCAAACTCGAAGAACACGACCTGCTCGGCGACGTTTTGGTTCATCGCGTCGAGCCGCGCGACGTGGTGGACATCGGCGTTTTCAGCGTCGAGTTCATTCGCGTTTCGCATTCGCTGGTCGACTGTTTCTCGCTCGGCATTAAGACGCCCGTCGGCACGATCATCCACACTGGCGATTACAAAGTTGACGAGACGCCGGTGATTGGCGAGCCGATTGACCTGCGGTCGTTTCGGCGTTACGGGCAGGACGGCGTGCTGGCGTTGCTTTCCGATTCGACCAACGCGACTGTTCCCGGGCGCACGCCGTCTGAGCGCGCCGTGATTCCGGCGTTTGAAGAGATCTTTTCCGAAGCGAAAGGCCGCATCATCGTCGCCGCGTTTGCTTCGTCGATTCATCGTTTACAGATCGTTCTGGATGTGGCGCAACAGTTTGACCGGCATGTTTGCGTGCTGGGCCGGTCGATGCAGAAGAACGTAGAAGTCGCCGAGCGGCTCGGGTATCTCGACATTCCTGACGGACTGCTGGTGTCGTTGAACGACGCGAAGCTGATGAGGCCGAACGAGGTTGTGTTTCTCGTGACCGGTTCGCAGGGCGAGTCGCGCGCGGCGCTCTCGCAGATGGCGATGCAGAGTTATAAAGGACTGATGGTCGAAGAGGGCGACACCGTCGTGCTTTCCGCGCGCATCATTCCGGGCAACGAACGGCTGATCTCGCGGATGATAGGGTTTATCTACAAGCGCGGCGCAAACATCATTGAAGAAAAGCGGCGGCTCGTCCACGTCAGTGGACACGCTTCACAGGAAGACATTCGCATCATGACGGAGGCGGTGCGGCCGAAGTTTGTGGTGCCGGTCCATGGCGAGTATCGCATGCTTTTCCGGCACAAGGAGTTTGTCAAAAACCACCTCGGCTACAACGAAGAGAACATCGTTCTAATCGAGAACGGCGACGTGCTCGAGCTCGACGGCGAGCGTGCGACTGTGGTCGATAAACGCGAAATCGGGCGCACGTTCATTGACGAAAGCGGTTTTGAAGAGATCGACAGTGAGACTGTGCGGGAGCGCAAGCAGCTTGCCTACGAAGGCACGATCACCGTGGTCGTGTCGATCGATGAAGAGTCGGGCGAGTTGCTGGACGAGCCGCGAATCGTGGCGCGTGGTGTACGCGGTCTCGGCACGAAGGGATTTAGAAATGACAACGGCAACTTCCTGCTGGCGGATGCGAAACGAGTGGTGACGGCGTCGATCACCGGCGCGTCGCGACAGACGTTGGCTGATGAGACGTTGCTGAAAGAGCATGTGCGTGTGGAGTTGAAGCGTTTCATTCAGAAGCAGACCGGCGCGCGGCCGGTAATCATGCCAGTTATCCTAATGGTGTAGGCCAGTCCGTATCCATCCGTGTAACTCTGTGGCCAATAAATGGAACAAGACGGTGATGATTACCGGAGCGTCGTCCGGAATTGGGAAAGGTCTGGCGCTGGAGATCGCCGCGCGGGGCGGGCGACTGGGGTTGCTGGCGCGGCGGGAAGACGTGCTCAATGACATCGTCCAGCAGATCACGGCGCAAAACGGAACAGCGATCGCCGTTGGCGCCGACGTGCGCGACGCCGGTGCCGTACGTGCCGCCGCCGATCGCATTCGCGCCGAGCTTGGTCCGATCGACGTGATGATCGCGAATGCCGGCGTTGGTACGACGAAACACGCGTCGCAACTCGATCCGGATCAGGTTGCGGAAGTCATCAACATCAACGTGCTCGGCGCGGTGAATAGCGTGGCTGCGGTTACCCCTGAAATGCTCGAGCGGAAAAGCGGGCAACTGGTTGCTATCTCCAGTCTTGCTGGTTATCGCGGCCTGGCGAAGTCCGCGGCTTACAGCGCCAGTAAAGCGGCGCTCTCGTCGTTCTTTGAGAGTCTGCGGATCGATCTGCGTCATAGCGGCGTGACGGTAACCGTCATTTATCCCGGATTCATCAAGACGCCGTTGACCGCCGGTCGCAATGCGAAGATGCCCTACCTGATGGAGCTCGACGACGCCGTCGAAAAGATTCTGAACGCAATTGAGAAAGGAAAACGGAGTTACGCCTTTCCCTGGCAACTCGCGACCATCGTGCGCTCGGGCCTGGTTATGCCGGCGGCAATGTACGACTGGATCGCAGAAAGAAACTCATTTCGCGAATGACCATTCTTCAAGCTATC
>DASUOZ010000063.1:0-11153 GCA_036276375.1 Pyrinomonadaceae bacterium
GTTTGAGTGCTTCGCAGCGCCGCTCCAGGTAGTTGACAATCTCCGCGTTGGAACGTGAAGAGACGGAGTCGATCCGCACCAGCTCGGCTAACGTTTGTTGAGGTGTCATAGGTTCCGTTAAGGCGTCATAGGTTCTGAGGCGTCATACTCGTTTCTGCAACTCCGCAAACTGCTGAACGATCCTGTCTTGCTGCGCGTGACGCCCGCCGGCAACAATCCTTTTCCCGCTTACGACTACATCTTTAACGGCCGTGCGGGAAAGCGAAAACACAACGTTCGCCAAAAGGTTCTCCAGCGTCGAACCCGCAATCGACGCATCGTCAAGATCGACAGTGAAGAAATCCGCGGGCGCGCCGGGCTCGAGCGTTCCGCCGTCGAAACCAATGCTCGTCGCGCCGCTCGTCGTCGCGCACGCAAACAATCTGCGCGCGAGTGCCGACTCATCAGTCTCGCCGCCGGGCGCGAGAATGTTTCGCGCGGTGCGCTGTAGACGCAAGTGATATTCGAGTTCGCGCGCGTCTTCGAGCAGGTCGATCTGAGTCTGGCTGTCCGTTCCCAGCGAGACCGGAACACCCGCATTAAAATACGCATCGACCGGCACGACACCGTCGCCGAGATTTCGCTCGGTCGTTGGACACGCACAAACATTTGCCCGTCCACGCGCGAGTGCGTTGACGGCTTTCGGCGTCACGTGAATCGCATGAACGGCCGTGAACCGTTCGTTCAGCAACCCCTCAGTGTCGAGCAACGCCACCGGCGAACGGCCATACTCTTCAATGCACGCCTCAACTTCCGCGGTCTGCTCGGCCACGTGCATGTGGACCACGAGGCCGCGCTCGCGTGCGAATCCCGCGACCGTTTTAAGGTAGTCGAGGGGAACGGCTCGCACGCTGTGCGGCGCCACACCTATCCACGCGAGGCCGGCTTTTAACTCCGGCGCGCTGAGCAGCTCTGCCAGACTCTTTAAATAAGTCTCCGGCGAGTCTTCAATAAAACGGACCTGCTGCGGGTTCCTTTCCCTTTGGTAACCAGCACGCGCATAAGCCACGCGCAGCAAAGCGATGCGCACGCCCACGTCGTTCGCTGCGCGGATCACTTCGCGCTCCAACAGGTTGGGATCGGAATACCGCGAGCCGTCAGGCGCATGATGAATGTAGTGAAACTCGCCGACCGCCGTAATGCCCGACAGCGCCATCTCGAGAAACGCCATCCGCGACGCGTTGTAAATGTCTTCGGGTGAGAGTCGATTCGCGGCGGCGTACATCTGCTCGCGCCAGGTCCAGAAGCTGTCGCTCGTGTGCTGCGAACGGCGCTCGGTGCGCCCGCGAATCACACGTTGAAACGCGTGCGAATGAGCGTTAACGAGGCCCGGAAGCAGCGCGCGGTTCTTGAGACGGATCGGGTTTGGAACTTTATCGCCGGGCTCCAATCCCAAAACCTTCTGATCGACCACGAGCGCAACGTCCGCTTGAAAACGTCCATTAGCGTAGATTAAATCGGGTAACCAGGCTTGACTCATTCTTTGATCGCCAACACTTCGCGCGCGGCCGTGCGGTCGCCGGTGCAACTGATGCGCCTCGGTCCCGCAAGATAACTCAACTCAAAACCTAAAGCTTCATACAGCTCGACGATCCGCGGCGTAGCCTGATTCGAGATCACGACCGGTCCCGGATGTTTTGCCAGCAACTCCGCCGTGCGCTGCTGATCGTCCCACGAAAACCCGCCCGAACTGTAGGTCGTGAACTCAACATCGTACGGCGGGTCCGCATAGATGAAATCGTCAGGCCTCGTTTCGATCGTCGCCACGTCAACGTTCGTGAATGTCCACTGTCTGAAAGTCTCTGCGTATACTGAAAAGTCCGACGCGTAGTTGATCCTGCTGTAAGTGCCGAACGGCACATTGAACTCGCCGCCTTTGTTGAAACGACACAGACCGTTGAAGCACGTCCGGTTCAGATAGTAGAACAACTCGGCCGCTTCAGTGCTCTTTGCGCCGCCGTTCTGAATCAGTTTATTAAAGCGCTCGCGATGCCGGTAGAAGAGCTGTTCGTCGTAGCGCATCTCAAGCCGGAGTTCCAGACCGTTTTGGAGGTGGCGATAGAAGTTGATCAGGTGCGGATTGACGTCGTTGAGGAGCGCGCTTTTTGGTTGTAGGCCGAGTGCGACTGCCAGTCCACCGCAGAACGGTTCGACGTAACGACGATGGGAATGTTTGTCCCAGACTGGCTTCAGATGCGGCACGAGCCAGCGCTTGCCGCCGGCCCACTTCAATGGCGGCTTGAGAGCGACAGTCATGTTGCTCGACTCGTCACCATCCGCCGTTCCGCGGAGTAAATCTGCATTCGAGCACCTTAAGTACAAAGGAGATCTTAGTCAAGAATTACCAGAGGACTTATAATCCGCACCCATGCGGCCCCTAACCCTGCTCTTGATCGTTCTTTTCGTTGGTCCGGTTCACGCGCAAACGGATCTCAGCAAAGAACCGACGCTCTACGTTGTTGCGTATTCGCATCTCGATACGCAGTGGCGCTGGGAGTATCCGCGCGTCATCAACGACTACATTCCGAAGACGATGCACGACAACTTCGCGCTCCTCGATAAGTATCCGCATTACGTCTTCAACTTCAGCGGTGCGAACCGGTATCGCATGATGAAGGAATACTGGCCGGCCGATTACGCGCGCGTGAAGCAGTACGTCGCCGCCGGTCGTTGGTTTCCGGCGGGTTCGTCCGTTGAGGAGAGCGACGTCAACGTACCGTCCGCGGAGTCGATCTTCCGCCAGATCCTTTACGGCAATCAGTTCTTCAAACGCGAGTTTGGGAAAACGAGTGCGGAGTACATGCTGCCCGATTGTTTTGGTTTTCCCGCTTCGTTGCCGAGTATTCTGGCCCACGCGGGAATCAAAGGCTTCTCGACGCAGAAGTTGACGTGGAACTCGGCGGCGCCCGAGGGTGGGCCAGGCTCGATCCAACAAACACCGCTCGGAATTCCGTTCAACGTGGGTTGGTGGCAGGGGCCGGACGGCCGTGGCGTGATCGCCGCGCTGAATCCCGGCAGTTACGGCGGTCAGATCAGGCGAGACATCAGCAATAGTCCGAATCATGGTCCAAACGGGCCGAGCGTTCACGAAGACTGGCCGCACAGAGTCTATGTCAACGGTAACACTAGCGGTGTATTCACTGACTATCACTACTACGGCACCGGTGATACGGGCGGTGCGCCGCGAGAAGATTCGGTGCGCATGCTGGAAGCTATCGTGACGAGGAACCCGGCGGTGGTTGAGGGAACTCCCGTGTTCGGTGATGGGCCTATAAAGGTCGTGTCGGCGACGGCGGAAGAGATGTTTTTGAACATACGTCCGGATCAGATCACAGGCCTGCCGCGTTACGAAGGCGATCTGCTGTTGACCGATCATTCCGCAGGTTCGATCACGTCGCAGAGTTATCAGAAGTATTGGAACCGTCAGAACGAATTACTTGCCGACGCGGCGGAAAAGGCCTCGGTCGGCGCCGCCTTGCTGGGCAGTCGTGTTTATCCGCAACAACGGCTCAACGACGCTTGGACGCTCGTGATGGGCGGACAGTTTCACGATATTTTGCCGGGCACTTCGACGCCGAAGGCGTTTGAGTTTTCGTGGAACGACGATGTGATCGCGTTGAACCAGTTTGCGAGTGTGTTGACGAGCGCGACGGAGGGAATTGCGGCGGAATTGGACACGCAGAGCAGCGGCGCGGCGATCGTTGTTTACAACCCGCTGAATGTCGAGCGTGAAGATGTGGTTGAGGCGTCGGTTTTGTTACCACCTGGACGCTGGAGCGCGGTGACCGTTCTGGCGCCGGACGGACATGAGGTCCCCTCTCAAGTGATTCGTCATGAAGGCGAGCGGATAAGAATCCTGTTTGTGGCCAAGGTCCCGTCGGTTGGTTACGCCGTTTACTCGGTGTTTCGAGAGGAAGCACCGCTGCGGAGTAACTTAAAGACCGGGGATTCGTCGCTTGAGAACCACCGTTATCGTTTACAGATGAATAATGACGGCGACGTCGCGAGTATTTTCGATAAGAAACTGAATCGCGAACTGCTTGCGGCGCCGATGCGGCTCGCGATCAAGAACGACACGCCGGCGGAGTGGCCGGCCTGGAATATGGACTGGGCCGACCAGCAGAAACCACCGCGTGCTTACGTCGGGCGAGTGAGCATGGGCAGCGGAGAATATGGCGCGGTACGTGCCTCGATCTACGTCGAACGAGAGTTTGAAGGGTCGAAGTTTTACCAATCGGTGCGGTTGTCGGAGGGCGACGCCGGAAATCGCGTCGAGTTTAGCAACGTCATCGAGTGGAAAACGAGCAATGCAAATCTCAAAGCGACGTTTCCCCTCGCCGCCTCGAATCCAAAGGCAACGTACAACTGGGACATCGGCACGATTCAACGCGGCAATAACGACGAGCGAAAGTTTGAAGTGCCGTCGCACCAGTGGTTCGACCTTACGGACAAGAGCGGTACGTTTGGCGTAACGATTCTTTCAGACTGCAAGTATGGCTCGGACAAGCCTGACGATAACACGTTGCGTTTGACGTTGCTGCGCACGCCGGGGATTGGCCCACGAGCCGGTTATGCCGATCAGGCGACGCAGGACTGGGGGCGGCACGAATTTGTTTATGGTCTGGCGGCGCACAGCGGTGATTGGCGTCGCGATCAAACAGACTGGCACGCGCAGCGTTTGAATCAACCGTTGATTGCGTTTCAGAGTTCGAAGCATCCGGGACGTTTGGGAAAAACATTTTCGATCATGAAAACAAATACCAATCGTGTGCGAGTGCTGGCGCTGAAGAAAGCGGAAGAGAGCGATGAGTTGATCGTGCGCATCGTCGAGCTCGACGGCCGCGAAGCTCCCAACGTGCGGCTTTCGTTTGCCTCGCCCGTGATCGCGGCGCGCGAGGTAAACGCGCAGGAGCAGCCCATCCGAGACACGACGACCCGTAGAAACGCGACAGCTAAAACGGCGACCATATCTCAAGGTCAGCTCGTGACGAGCCTTACACGATTTCAACCACGCACATTCGCCCTGAAGCTCGCGCCACTATCCGCTCCTAAATCCCGCGTCCCGCAAGTGCGAGGCATTCCAATCCCTTTGCCCTACGATCTAGCGGTGGCGACCCGTGACGGGGAAAGAATACGAGCCGGATTTGACGGTGAAGGCTCCGCACTACCCGCTGAGATGCTGCCGCAGGCGATTCGCTACGGCGGAATAAGCTTCCAACTGAAAAACGAAAAGGCGAACGCCCTCGTCCCGCGCGGCCAGACCATCCAACTCCCGGCCGGAACGCGCCGCTTGTACGTCCTCGCGGCCTCTGCGGGAAAAGACGAACAGGTCACATTTCGCGTTGGCAACGAACCAAGAGATCTGACGATCCAGAGTTGGAACGGCTTCGTCGGACAATGGGACAACCGGCAGTGGAAACGAACAGAAGTCCAGTTGCCGCCGCGTACGCCACCACCAGACGTACCGCCCGACATCGCCGCGCTCTTGCAACGCTCGCGCACGCGCGTGGACCAATACGGCGAGATGATCGGCATCACACCCGCTTTCATCAAACGCGCGCCGCTCGCGTGGTTCGCCTCGCACCATCACACTGCGGCCGGCACGAATGAGGCGTATGCTTACTCGTACCTGTTTGCCTACGAGATCGAAGTCCCGGCTAATGCGCGCGTCTTGACGTTGCCGAACAACGAGCAGGTTCGCATCCTGGCGATCACTGCCTCGAACGAACAGCACAACGTGACGCCGGCACGCGAGCTCTACGGACTGGGAGCGCGCTAACCTCATGAGTGCCCTGGCGCTAAAAGGAATTCGGAAGTCGTTTGGTCCAACCGTCGCGCTCGACGGCGTCGATCTCGAACTGCGCCCCGGTGAAGTACACGCGCTGATCGGTGAAAACGGCGCCGGTAAAAGCACGTTGATGAACGTCATCGCGGGATCGCTGCAACCCGACGAGGGCCGGATGCAGCTCGAGGGCCACGTTTACTCACCTGCAAGTCCGCTCGACGCGCGCACCCACGGCATCGCCTTGATTCACCAGGAACTATCTTTGTGTCCGCACCTATCGGTCGCCGAAAACGTGCTCATGGGAATCGAGTCTTCGCGCTTTGGCTGGCTCGATCGCGACAAACTCTTCGCCCGCACGAACGAAGTACTGCGCACGTTTCATCACGCTGATATCCGGCCGGAAAAACGCGTCGGCGATCTGTCAGTCGCAGCACGGCAGATCGTGGAAATCTCACGCGCGCTGGCCGCACGCGCGCGCATCATCCTGATGGACGAACCTACGAGCAGTCTGCAACGCGAAGACGTAGCAAACCTCTTCGCGTTGATACGCAAGCTCAGCTCCGAAGGCATTTCCGTCATTTACATCAGCCATTTTCTCGAAGAGGTGCGCCAGATTGCGGATCGATTCACCGTCCTGCGCGACGGTCGCAGCGTCGCTACCGGTGAGATTGCGGCCACCAGCGACGACGAAGTGATCGCGAAGATGGTCGGACGCGCGCAACAGAACCTCTTTCCCGAACGCAAAATCAACAACACGACGAACGAAACGATTCTGGAAGTGCGCGACCTCGCCGCGCCGCCGTTACTCAAAAACGCCAGTTTCGATCTGCGCCGCGGCGAGATACTCGGCATAGCAGGGCTTATGGGCTCAGGCCGCACTCCGTTGTTGCGCGCCATTTTCGGCCTCGAAGCGCCCGCCGGCGGCACGATTTCCGTGAACCAAAGTACGCTACCGAGCGGACGCGCAACGCCCGCGATGCGTTTAATCGAAGGAGTCGGTTATCTCAGCGAGGATCGCAAAGGCGACGGTCTGACGTTGAACCAGTCGTTAGCGGATAACGTCACAGTCACGAAGTTTGACACGTGCTCGCGTTGGGGCTGGCTCGACCTGGCGTCTCAACGGCGGCAGGCAGAACGACTCGTCAATGCGCTGAAGATCAAAACGCGTAACGTACAACAGCCGGTCGGTTCGTTGTCGGGTGGCAACCAGCAGAAGGTGATCGTGGCGCGATTGCTTCATCAGGATGCAGACGTGCTGCTGCTCGACGAGCCGACGCGCGGCATCGACATCGGCAGCAAAGCGCAGGTTTATGAAACGATCGCCGAGTGTGCGGCGCAGAACAAAGCCGTGTTGCTGGTCAGTTCGTATTTGCCGGAACTGTTTGGCATGTGTGATCGTCTGGCGGTGATGAGTCGCGGCAGGCTTTCCGAGGTGAGACGGATCGATCAATGGACGCCGGAGAGCGTGTTGCAGGCAGCCATTGGAAACAGGGACAAAGACGAATGATAAGCATGATTCTTATATTGACGCTGGCGCAGGCGCCGACGCCGTTGCAGGAGATGGTGCTCACGGAGCAATCGTTCTCGCGCATGGCCGCGGAGAAGAATACGCGCGACGCGTTCATGGCCTTCATAGCTGAAGACGGTCTGCTGTTTCGCCCGGGCGCGGTCAACGGCAAGCAGTGGATGCTCGATCATCCCGTGCCGCCTTCCGACAAACGCCCGTTGCTCGCGTGGCAACCGTCTTTCGCCGGCATGGCGACCGCCGGCGATCTCGGATTCACCACTGGTCCATGGGAATCCAAGCCCGACATCAACGACGAAAACCCTTCAGCTTACGGGCACTTCGTCACGGTGTGGAAGAAGCAGCCCGACGGCTCGTGGAAGTTTGTCGTCGATCTCGGCATCAGTCACCCGCAATCCGGTGGTCCACTAACGTTGTGGAAACCGGAAGACAAGACGATTACGCCGAGAGGGCAGACCACGGTTGGCGTGGCCGCGGAGCGCAAAGCTTTACTCAAGAGAGATCGCGATTATTCGGAGTACAGTTTGAAAAACGGCTTCGTCAACGCTTTTAGACTTCACGCTTCACCGAATATCAGGGTGTATCGAAACGGCAGTCTCCCGGTAATCGGCCGGGACGAAGCTGTGGATTTGATTCAAGTGCCGGGCGCCATGGCTTGGACTCCGCGTGGCGGCGATATATCCGGCTCCGCCGATCTCGGTTACACGCATGGCGTCTATGAAATCACCGACAACGCGAAGAAGGTCGTTGAACACGGAAGCTACGTGAGGATCTGGAAAGTCGAACAAGGCGGCGGTTGGCGGATAGTGCTTGATGTCACAAATGCTCATCAATAACCCTCCGCGCACTTTTCGCGCGCCCGGCCGCGTCAATCTGATTGGCGAACACACGGACTACAACGACGGCTTTGTGATGCCGGCGGCGCTCGATCTATCGGTGTTCGTTCGTGTTTGGCCGCGTGAAGATCGCAAGCTCGAGCTGCGTTCGGAAAATTTCGGCGACCAGATCGAAATCGATCTCGACGAGCCCGATCCCATCGCGCGCGACCATTGGAGCGACTACGCCGTCGGCGTCGCCGTGATGCTCGAGCGCGCGGGTTATCGCTTGCGCGGCGCCGACTTGCATATCCGTGGCGAAGTTCCCGTGGGTTCGGGCTTGAGCTCTTCGGCCGCGGTGGAAGTCGCGACCGCGTGCGCGCTGGCGGCGAACTCAGATGTTTCAATCGATCGCCGCGAGCTGGCGTTGATCTGTCAAAAGGCGGAAAACGAGTTTGTCGGCGCGCGCGTCGGGATCATGGACCAGTTTACGTCGCTGTTTGGTCAGGCGCAGCGCGCATTGATGCTCGACTGCCGTTCCCTCGAGTTTAAGTTGTTGCCGGTACCCGACACAGTGAACCTAGTTATTTGCAACACGATGGTGAAACATAGTTTGGCGTCGAGCGCTTACAATGAACGTCGTGCGCAATGTGAAGCGGGCGTGCGCCACTTCGCGCAGTATTTGCCGGACGTGAAGGCGCTGCGCGACGTGACGATCGAGCAATTGGACCAGTTTGGCCGCGATCTTCCGGAAGTGATTTACCGTCGTTGCCGTCACGTGATCACGGAGAACGCGCGCGTGTTGGCGGCCGCTGACGCGTTGGAGCAACACGATCTGGCGCGGTTTGGCGCGCTGATGGCGGAGTCGCATGCGAGCCTGCGCGACGACTACGAAGTGAGTAGCAGAGAGTTGGATTTGATGGTCGAGCTCGCGCGCCGACTTGGCGGAGTTTATGGAGCGCGGATGACGGGCGGAGGCTTTGGCGGCAGCACCGTGAATCTTGTCGCTACGGAAACCGTCGCAGAGTTTAAGAAAACTGTGCCGAGGGACTACCAGCGAATCGTTGGTTTGAAGCCGGAGATTTACGTGAGTGAGCCTTCGGATGGGGCGGAAGAAATCTGATGAAACTGATCATTCTGGCGGCTGGGTACGCCACGCGTCTTTATCCTTTAACACTCAATCAACCCAAGCCGCTGTTGCCCGTCGCGGGCAAACCGATGCTAGAACACGTGGTGGACCACGTCGCCGGTATTGCGGATATCGATCACGCTTACGTGGTGACGAACGCGAAGTTTGTCAGCCACTTTGAAAACTGGGCCAAATCATACAGGCATCCAAATCTTCGATTCGGCTTCACGATCATCAACGACGGCAGCACTGACGACGCGAACAAGCTCGGCGCAATTGGCGATATGCACCTCGTGTTGACGAAGCAGGAAATTGACGACGACGTCATCGTGATCGGCGGCGATAACCTGTTCAGCAACGATCTCGACGACTTCGGCGAGTACTGCAAGCAGAAGGACGCACCGGTCACGGGTGTTTACGACGTCGGCGATCTCGAAGCGATCAAGAAGTACAACTCGATTGAGGTTGACGAAGACAACCGCATCACTTACTTCGAAGAGAAACCGAAGGACCCGAAAAGCACGCTCACCGGAATCGCGCTCTACTTCTATCCGAAGTCGACACTGTCGTTGATCCACCAGTACATTGCCGACGGAAACAACCCGGACCAGCCGGGCCGCCTGGTCCAGTGGATGTATTCGCGCATGCCGTTTTTCGTGTGGAAGGTGCCGGGGTTGTGGTACGACGTGGGTTCGATCGAAACTCTGGACGAGGCGAATCGCGTGTTCGGCGAGCTGCGCAAGTAAGGCCACGAAGAGGCACAAGAAGCACAAACGGTGCGCATAACCAAAAGACACTTTGGGACCACGGATGGTCAGGACGTCAATCTATACACGTTGACGAATGAACACGGCCTCGAGGTTTCAATTACGAATTACGGTGGCGCGCTTGTTTCGTTGCAGGCGCCGGATCGCCGCGGAGAGTTTGCGGATGTCGCGTTGGGCTTCGAGACGCTTGAAGAGTATGTCAGCAACCCGCGCTATTTCGGCGGTTTGATTGGTCGCCACGCGAATCGCATCGGTCTTGGTAAGTTCTCGCTTAACGGCACTCAATTTCAGCTCACGCAAAACAACGGCGCGAATCATCTGCACGGCGGCGCCAGAGGGTTCGACAAGCGCGTGTGGAAAGCCCGGGAAGAATCTTCCGAGCAGCGCGTTGCTCTGCACCTTGAATACCTGAGCGTTGACGGTGAAGAAGGCTATCCCGGAAACGTTACCGCAAACGTGACCTACACTTTGCTGCCTGACAACGAGCTCGAGATCAATTACGAAGCAACTACCGACCGCGAAACGATCGTTAACATGACGAGTCACGCGTACTTCAATCTCGCGGGTGCGGGCGACATCCTGGGACATCAGTTGACGTTGCACGCCGCTGCGTTTACACCTGTTACGAAAGAATTGATCCCCACCGGTGAGATCAGGCCGGTCGAGAAGACGCCCATGGATTTTAGACGCGCGAAGGCGATCGGCGCCGATCTGAGTGAGGCTGGCGGTTACGATCATAATTTTGTTCTCGGCGACTATGACGGGTCGCTACGTCCCGCGGCGCATCTTTACGAGCCGCAGTCAGGTCGCGTGTTGGAAATTCTCACCACCGAGCCGGGCATTCAGTTTTACTCAGGAAACTTTCTCGACGGCAGCTTGACCGGCAAAAGCGGTGTGGTCTATCACCAGTACACCGGCCTCTGTTTGGAGCCGCAGCACTTTCCGGACGCACCGAATCATCCAAACTTCCCGAGCACCGTGCTGCGCCCGGGCGAAACTTACAAACACGTTTCCCAGTACCGCTTCTCATGTTACTGAACCTATTGTTCTTAATTTGCGCGACGTGCAGCGTGGTCTTCGATCACAACCGAAA
>DASUOZ010000064.1:0-6689 GCA_036276375.1 Pyrinomonadaceae bacterium
ATTTATCAGTTATCCGATTGTTATCAGCGGTCGAAAAGTCGGTGTGCTCAATGTGACGGACAAATCGGCAGGAGGAACTTACGACGAAGTTGATCTAAGTCTATTGGAAATAATCGGACCACAGGTGGCCCTTGCGCTTGAGCGAGCGGAATGGCAGGAGCGAGCTACCGAATTTCTACTGATGTCGATCACCGATCCGCTGACCGCGCTTCCGAATCGCCGTTATCTCGAAGAACGTCTGATGGAAGAGTTGAATCGCTCGAAGCGTTACGACTATCCGATGAGCTTCCTGATGATCGACATCGACGACTTCAAGGCTTACAACGACAACAACGGACACCAGGCCGGCGATCTGGCGCTACAAATCACGGCGCACTGTCTGAAAAGCGCGTTGCGCTCTGCCGACGTGGCTTCACGTTATGGGGGCGAGGAGTTCTGCATTCTGCTGCCGCAAACCGGCATCGTGGAAGCAGGCGCGATTGCCGATCGCATCCGGCAGCGTGTGAGCTCGACGCATTTTCCGCACGGCAAAACTCAGCCGCTGGGCCACGTGACTATCAGTATCGGTGTCTCGACGTTTTCGTCCGTCGTCAACACTTCCGAAAACATCATCGCGGCCGCCGATCGCGCGCTTTATCAAGCGAAGAACATGGGCAAGGACCGGATCGTCTTCTTCGGCGAGGACACGCAGCAACATGAATAGAGGTAGCTCCAGCGAGAACTTCCGGCGCATTCTGGGCCGCGTGGCGCCACCTGATTTCGTGGGCCGCACGGAGGAGCTCGATCGCATCATGGCGCACGCCGCGGCTGAGAATGCAGGGCGTGGCCTGCTGCTACTCATGGAACCGTCGGCGGGTGTATCCGAACTGCTGCGCCAGGCCTACGATCGAATCTTCAATCAACACCACGAAGTAATTCCCATCTACTTCGCGTTCACGCGAAACGAAACGACCGCCGTGAGCGCGGCGATCGAATTTCTCAACACGTTTCTGCAACAGTACATCGCCTTCCGTCGCAACGAGCCGTTTGTGTCGAACGCCACGCTGACGCTTCAGGATCTGCTGGAGCTCGCGCCGCCGGCGGATCACGAGTGGGTCGAACAACTGGTCGAGTCATACGCACGTCTGCGCTTTAGTAACGACGACAAGGCGCTGGTCCGCTTCTGTCTGGGCACGCCGCAACGCATCCCAAAGGGACGCGGCCGGCCGTTGATCATGCTCGACGGCGCGCAGCTCGCGGAGTATCTGAATGGCGCGGTCGTGTTGGGTACGGAAGTGTTGCGGGTGTTCGGTCGCGGTGGTCTTACGTTCGTGCTGGCTGGTTTGCGGCGCCAGATTCTCGAGGCCGCCCACGAAGCCGAGTGCAATTTCGAGCTGCTTGATCTGTTACGGCTCAAGCGGCTGGATGCGAAAGAGGCGTCACAACTCGTCGAGCACGTGGCCCAACGCCAGCAAGTCGTAACGAGTGAAGCCGCGCGCGATCTGCTGGTGCAACAGTTTGCGGGCAGTCCGTTTTTCATCAATACATTCCTGCAAGCGGCGCGCGAACGACGCGTCGCGCTCAACACGTATCTCGACTGCGAACGCCTGTACGTCGACGAGCTCTTCGGCGGTCATCTACATCGGCACTTTGCGTCTTTGCTGGAAGAGATCTCGCCGCGACTAGAAACACGTCACCTGCTGATCCGGTTGTTGTGGGAAGCTGCTGCGGGCGAGGACCAGGTCTCATCGTTTGAAGTCTGGCGCAAACGTTTGCACATGACGGCCGGCGAGCTTCAGGAAGTTTTACATCGACTGCACGTTCAGGAGTTTGTGAACTGGGATGGAACGACCGTCGAAGCGGGCACTGGGCCACAAGCCTGGAAAGACTACTTGAAAATCCGTTACCGGCTGGACGTGCTCGGTGAGCCACGCGCGCTCGTCGTTGCTGACGCACTCGCCGACGCACTCAAACGCGCGCCCCACACGATGGCGCGTCATTACAAACAGATCGCGCGCGTGAGTTTGCGCGAGCTCGTTTCGGGCTTCAACACGCAACGGGTGCCTGCGGTGCTTTTTGACTACGCTACGTTCAGCCGCAAGTACAAAGGTCTAGAGCCTGAACGGGTCGCATCAGACCTCGACGCCGAGACGGAACATCTCAAACTGCCTCAGACCGTACATCTCGCGAGTTGTGTCGCCTTCAACAACGACATGCGCCAGATTTCGGAAGACGAACGTTGTCTGGTAGCGCACACGTTTGAAGACGGCGTCTATTCCGATGCGCAGGAGGTCGTTTGGCTGGTTGCAGACATCGAGTCGAAGCTGGAAGTCGACATCGAGCAGACGCGCGTCTGGAGCGAGAGGTTTGACAGTCTGGCGAACAGGCTTGGCTTCAGTCGTCTTCAGATCTGGTTGATTTCGAATGAAGGTTTTACGGAAGAGGCGAGCCGTTTCCTGGCCCGTCGCAAGGCTTTGGGTTCGAGCCGGCAACAGTTGGAACTGCTGGCCGCCCGGATCAGTGAGACGCCCATGAATTCGGTAGTACACACTGGAGAGGCGGCCAACGAATTCCTAATCGTGGTCCCGATGGGCGAGGACAACGAGCTGATCGCCGCCAGCACGGCCGAACAGATCGCAAAGCGTTTAACATTCCGGCCCGAGGCCATCAACCAGATTAAGACCGCCATTGTGGAGGCCTGCATCAACGCTTCCGAACACAGTTTCAGCCCGGATCGAAAAATATATCAGCGTTTTCGCGTCGAAAGTGATAGATTAGTCGTCACTATATCGAGTCGCGGCGTCGTGCCAACCAATCTTAACGGCGCGAGCGGGCGCTCAGACACAAACGAAGCGGCAGAAGAACGACGCGGATGGGGCCTTAAACTCATTCGCACGCTGATGGACGAAGTCGAGTTTGAAAGGGTCGACGACGGCACCAGTTTGCGCATGACCAAATACCTCCGTGAAAACGCTTCATGAACTCTTTCAGATTGAGACGACATGGATAAACCAAGTGCCCCTTTGGTCCGGTCGCACTGTGTTGGAACCACGGCTGTTGTTTATGCCAGCGATTATCTAAACAAACTGACCGGTGAAAAGATCGAGCGCGAGTGTCGCCGGCAACTCGACTGCGGTTGCCGCGCGCTGGTGATCGATTTCAGCGACACACAATTAGTTAACAGCATCGGCGTTTCGATCCTCCTTGGCATCATCGACGTCGCCGAAAAAAGCGGCGCCCGGATCGTCTTCTCAGAAGTAAACCACCAGACGGTCCAACTGTTCGAGATGCTTGGACTCACCCGACACGTCGCGCTCGCAAGCAACGAAGATGAAGCGTTAATAACGCTTTCCAGTTTCGAGACTACTCCCATAGTCACTAACTAGATGGAGCCTTCGACCCAGAAACTCATTCACACATTCGGTGCACTTGCTGACCTGGGCCAGGAGATAGCTGGAAGGGGCGATTTCACCGAGATGGTGCGCACGTCGATGCACCTTTTGCTCGGGACGCTCGCTTTGCGTCGCGGCGCCGTGGCTGAGTGCGTCGATAAGAACGAACTGCGATGTGTGGCGGTTTGGGGCGTTGGAGAAGATCTCTTTACGGAGTTTTCGATCATCGAGACAGAGACGCAGGAGTTTCTCACGCGTGACGCTGCTGATTTTTTAGTGAGCACCGCGGAGAGCTCGGCAGGTTTCGTAAGCCGTTATCGCGAACGGCTGGTGGGAGAGGGAATTGAGCTCATATTGCCGATGATCGTGCGCGACGAAGTGACGGGACTGGTCCTGCTTGGTCGCAAAGCCAGCGGCGAAGATTTTTTGACCGACGACTTCGAGACGGTCCGCGCAATGGTCCGGCACATCGGCGTCGGCATTCACACGCATCGTCTGCTGGAGCAGGTGGCCCAACGCGCGGAAGAGAACCGGCGTCTCTACGAAGAGCTGCGCTCGATCTATCGCGCCACTGTGCGGGCGTTTGCCGCGGCGATCGACATTAAAGACAAGTACACGCAGGGACACTCAGAGCGCGTCGGCCGTTACAGCGAGATCATCGCGCGTGAGATGGGCTGGAGTGAAGAAGAGGTCGAGGGCATCCAGATCGCCGGCTACCTGCACGACATCGGCAAACTGGTCGTGGACCGCGACATTATCAACGCGCCCTACGCGATCAATGCGAAAGAGTCGAGCGAGCTAAACCGCCATCCCGTAGCAGGCTACGAGATCCTTGCGCCGATCAATCATCCATACGCCGACATACCGTTGATGGCCAAATACCATCACGAACGGCTCGACGGGCGTGGCTATCCGGACGGATTGGTTGACGAACAGATTCCAATCGGCGCGAAGATCGTTTCGGTCGCGGATTCATTTGACGCGATGACCACGGATCGGCCTTACCGGCGGCGGCGTTCGTTTGAAGACGTGGTGCGCGATCTGCGGCAGAACAGTGGTAAGCAGTTTGATGGGAAAGTAGTGGCGGCGTTTGCGCGCGCGATATTGAAAGAAGTGAACGGCGATACCAAAGAGCGTCGCATCATGAAGATGCTGGGCAAGGAATATCTTCAGGGGGAGAACGTGCCGGCGCTCCTTTCAGACCTCATCACCGATCTGGGCCACCAAGAGGCACAAAAAGCACAAAAGAGTGGTTAAGACAGGCAGGCCTGAGTTTGTCCTGCTTGTGCCTCTTTGTGGCTTACCGCGGTTGGATCCGGAGCACAAAGTTACAAATCGCGATCTTCTGATCCGGCGCGACTTCGGTCGGCTCTTCGCGTGCCAGTTCGCGGCCATTGACTACCGTCGGATTGCGGCCTTTCGCCACCAGCCAGTAGCGGCCTTCGTTATCACGCGACAACACGGCATGTACCCGACTCACTTCGGGATCGCCCTTAACCGGCAGATCGACTGTGATACTACGCGAGCCGCGCCCGATCGTGATCTCGCTCTTCGTAATCGGCACAACTGCTTCACGGACGCCGTTGCGCCACACCTCAACTGAATACAAAGCAGCGGCCTTCGGGCGTACGACCGTCTGTTCGCTTTCGCTCGAGTCGGAAGCTCTTTCGACGATCGTGTCGTTTGGGCTGAACGCCGGCGCAGTGCGCGCGGGATCGACACGCGGCGTCACCATCGTGTGGCCGCTCTCTGTTTCATCCCACACGGCCTGTACGCGAAACTCACCTTTGTTCAGCGTGCCGTCGACGCGTAACTCAACCGCAAAGGACTTCACCGCCAACTGCGTCTGGCCGCTGAGTTCCCGCGCGCGTTCTGAAAGTACATGAAACAGTCCTTGCTCGAGGCCGCGACGTTTGTCGCCCTGCCAGTCTTTGTCGTCGTCAGGACTGAGATAAACGATGTACTCGCGGGGAATGTAAGTTGGACCACCAGGCGGCGTGAACATCTCGCGCTGCATCGCCGCTTCGACTTCGCGCGCGATCTTTACCAGAAACTCTTCCCAAACGCGGCGCGGCTTGGCGTGTTCGTCGGCGGCTTCGAGCAAATCTTCGCCGGTTTCGCCGTCTATCCATTTTCTGATCGATTCAAGCAGACCCAAGCTTGGTTCTCCTCAAATAAGTTAATCAAATCTAACGTACCGCTTATTAATCCAGCCACGGTCGGACGAATACGGATCCAGCTTGGGCCGGGCGTGCTCCATTACCTGCACTTCATACCAGTTATTATCGGCGCTTAATACTTTCACCTTCGACCCTGATTCTGCCAGTCCAATCGGATCTTGAGAAACGTTGGCGACCGGCCGCAAGTTCACATCCGTGGTCGTCACCCCTTCGCGGCCAATCAACGGCGGCTCGGTCATGCGTGTAATCTCGGCCAGCGGGTTCCACTGCGAAGTCACGTATTTGTGAGTTGCCAGAAGCATACCCGAAAACGCCAGAATCAGACCCGCGGCGACAAGCGCACGGCGCTTCCTGCTTGGCGGCAGTATCTCATCGACTGTCGCTCGCTTGCGGCCGTTCGCGCTCTGTTCAGCGGCGGCAAGCTGTTGCCGCTCGCGCAGTTCCATCTGCCGCTGCGCTTCGAGGTTGATCGGCACAACGATCCGCGGTCTCTTTATTGTATCTACGTCGGCGAAAGCCAACTCCGCTGGTCCAGGCCCAGGCACGGCGAACTGCGGCCGCGGCGGCGCGGCTTCCGTGAAGTCTTCCGGTTCCGGTTCGATCGACAGGTCCGCGCTCGGTTTGCGACGTGTTTCGAGCGGCGGGACCATTTGCAACGGGCGTGTCGGCGGCAGGCTCGCGTCAGACAATTCGTCCCAAAACTCTTCCACGGTTTGATAGCGATTTTCGGGACGGTTCTGCGTTGCTTTTTCAAGCACGCGCAACACGGCGTTTCCCCAATACGTGTCGCGCGCAAACTGCGGCAGTTCGGTCAACGCATGCTGCGCGAAGCGCCGTGGCGATTCACCGGCGATCAACGCGTAAGTTGTCTTGGCGAGCGAATAGATATCGGCGGCCGGCGTTAGGGAATCGTGCGGCAACTTGAGACCGGTCGTATCCAGTTGTCCGGTTTGGACCAGCGGATTGTGTTCGGGCGCGGAGTAGATGTTCGTGCCGACGCGCGTGATTGCGCCTTCGGTCGCGTCGAGCCGCGCGACGCCGAAGTCGGCGATCTTCACGATCTCGCGATCTTCAGTGAGCAACAAGTTCTGCGGCTTGATGTCGCGGTGAATAACTCCGCATTTGTGCGCGTGCGCCA
>DASUOZ010000065.1:0-8170 GCA_036276375.1 Pyrinomonadaceae bacterium
AAAAGCTGGACGGACCAATTGCGGTTAAACCAGTTATTCAGCTTCGCTCTGGCTCGCAGCTTCCGCTTTGCGGTTCTCGTCGCGCAACACCGCTTTGCGCGAAAGTTTGATTTTGTTGCCCTCGCGCCCGATGCACTTCACCAGGATCTGCTGGCCCTCTTTGAGCTCGTCGCGCACGTCTTTCACGCGCCGGTCGGCGATCTCCGAGATGTGCAGTAGACCATCGGTGCCCGGGAATATCTCGACGAACGCGCCGAAGTCAACGATCCGGGAAACGGTGCCGAGATACGTTTGGCCCACCTCGGCTTCAGCCGTCAGACCACGGATGCGATTCACCGCGGCGTCGGCAGCCTCGCCGCTTGCCGTTGCGATCGAGATTGTGCCGTCGTCAGACACATCGATCTTCGCGCCGGTCTCCTCGACGAGCGAACGAATGACCTTGCCGCCTGGTCCAATCACGTCGCGGATCTTGTCCGGGTTGATCTTGATCTGGATGATGCGCGGCGCGAAGGCCGAGATCTCCGCACGCGGTTCGGCAAGCGTCTTCTCCATCGCGCCCAGAATGTAGAGCCGGCCTTTCTTCGCCTGCTCGAGGGCTTCAGCCATGATCTGCGCGTTGATGCCGGCGATCTTGATATCCATCTGCAACGCCGTGATGCCGTTGCGCGTGCCGGCGACTTTGAAATCCATGTCGCCGTAGTGATCCTCGGCGCCTGCTATGTCAGTCAGGATTGCGTACTTGTTTCCTTCCATCACCAGTCCCATCGCCACGCCGGCGACCGGAGCTTTCAGCGGCACGCCGGCATCCATCAGCGAGAGCGTTCCGCCGCAGACCGTGGCCATGGATGATGAACCGTTCGATTCGGTGATTTCCGAAACCACGCGAACCGTGTAAGGAAAATCTGCGTCCTCCGGCAACACGGTTTCGAGTGCGCGTCGTGCTAAAGCGCCGTGACCGATCTCACGCCGGCTCGACGAACCGAACCGACCGACTTCGCCGACTGAATACTGCGGGAAGTTGTAGTGGAGCAAAAAGCGTCTCCGGACTTCTCCCTTTTCGAGATCGTCGACAAACTGCTCGTCTTCTTTGGTTCCCAGCGTGGTGGAAACAAGCGCCTGCGTTTCACCGCGCGTGAATAACGCAGAGCCGTGAACGCGTGGCAGCCAGCCGACTTCCGAAGTGATGGGCCGGATTTCTGAGAACCGGCGACCGTCCGGACGGCGACGTTTGTTCAGAATGTCGTCGCGGAAGACGTTTTCTTTAAGACTGTCGAAGATCAACTTCGCCATGTGTCGTTGCTCCGGTTGATCTTCCGGGTACGACTCGATCACTTCCTTCTTCAGCGCATCGACAGCGGCATAACTAGTCCGTTTGTCCTGCGCGCCGGTATCGAGTGCGCCGCGGAGCCGTTCGCTGTACGTCTCGGCGATAGCGTTCTGCATTTCGGCGTCGAGAACCACCGGAGTGACTTCGCGCTTCGCGATCTCGAGCGCCTTGTAAAGCTCGCGCTGCCAACGGCACAAGCGGTTGATCTCTTTGTGGGCGAGCATCAGGGCTTCGACCATGATCTCTTCCGAAACTTCGCTGGCGGCGGCCTCCACCATCACGATCGCTTCTTCAGTACCCGCGACTACCAGATTCAAGCGCGACTCACGCACTTCGTCGTAAGTCGGGTTAATGATGTAACGGCCTTCAATCAGGCCGATGCGCACGCCCGCGATCGGGTTGAGAAACGGAATGTCAGACAGGTAGAGGGCGCACGACGCGCCGGTGATCGCGATGACGTCCGGATTGTTGTCCGGGTCGGCTGAGATAACGCTGGCGATAATCTGGGTTTCGTTTCGGTAACCTTCGGCGAAGAGCGGGCGGCAGGGACGGTCGATCAGGCGGCTGGTCAGAACTTCTTTTTCATTCGGGCGGCCTTCGCGCCGGAAATAATTGCCGGGAATTCGTCCGGCTGCGTAATTCGATTCGCGGTATTCAACAGTAAGCGGGAAAAAGTCAACTCCTTCGCGTGGTGTAAGGGCACTCACGGCGGCAACCAGCAACATCGTGTCGCCGTAGCGGATCACCAATGATCCGTCAGCTTGTTTGGCGACTTTGCCGGTCTCGACCGTCAACTCCTTGTCGCCGAGTTTGATTGATTCTTTCAGATATTTCTTCTCTGGCATCTTGTTCGTCTCCTTGGGACATTCACACCTGAAACTCGTTCAGGTCGCGGGCGTCGCATCCACCCGCTGTTTTCGTTCGGGCAAGCTTTGGGGCTTGGAATCACCTTTAATCGCCGCCAACGTGAAGCGGATTTGGCATAACTAACTAACAAAGGCGGCACGAGCCTCATAAACCGTGAAGCTCATGCCGCCTTTGTTGCTCTAAGCTGGCCGTACACGTCTGCTTGTTTCCAGTCAATCGCCGTCACGTTCGGCACTGCAACAAGCTCTTCGAAAGACGTGGGCTTGATTTACAGAGACTCGAAGATCTCTCGCTTTATGTTCGTGGTTGCGAATCTGCTACCGCCGCAGACCCAGTCGATTCACTACCTCGTGGTAGCGCTCAATGTCCGTCCGCTTCAGGTAATCCAGCAGACTCCGTCGCTGCGAGACCATTTTCAGCAGGCCGCGCCGCGAATGATTATCCTTCTTGTGAGTCTTGAAGTGCTCGGTCAGTTCGTTAATTCTCTTGCTTAGAAGTGCTACCTGTACCTGGGGCGAACCCGTGTCGGCCTCGTGGGTACGGAAGTCAGACACAATCTTTTCCTTGGTTTCTTTTGCTAACGCCACTTGCTTAAATGGCCCTCCTCGACCGCAGTAAACTCCGCTAAAAGCGGTAACCGCTAAACTTAAAAAGCCCGTTCAATTTACCACAGGCCGCAGAGAAGCACAAAACCCGCCGCAAAGACGCACAAGAAGCACAAGCAGAACAGGGAACATCTTCCCTTTGAGGCAGTTCTTGTGCTTCTTGTGCTTCTTTGTGGCCTCATGGTCTTGTGCCTTCAGTGGTGCAGGTTTACTATGCCGCACATGGCAAAAACGCGGATCGTGATTCTCGGAGGCGGCTTCGGGGGGCTGTTCACCGCTCTCGAACTGGTCAATTCAGCGGACGTCACCCTCGTGGTCGACTCAGATCACTTCGTGTTCACGCCCATGCTTTACGAGTACTTCAGCGGCGAAGTCGAAGCCTGGCACATCGGCCCGCGTTTCAACGAACTGCTAGACAGCGACGTCCGGGTGAACGTGAACGCCGCCATCAACATCGATTTCGACGCGCAGACAGTACTACTAAAAAACCAGGAGTCGCTCAACTTCGACGTCCTGGTGATCGCTGTCGGTGGCGTAACCAACTACGCCGGCGTTCCCGGCGCCGAAGAGTTTTCGCTGCCGTTTCGCAAGATCGAACACGCGGATGCGCTGCGCCACCTGATGGTGGACGCGCTCGATCACATCCCGCCCGACATGCCGCCGCAGGACGTGCGCCGTGAATTGACGTTTGCCCTCGTCGGCGCGGGCGCGAGCGGCTGTGAGCTCTCGACCAAAATGGCCGACCTGCTTGTCGACGCCTTCAAGCGCAGAGCCCTGCACGGCGAACCGCGCGTGATGCTGCTCGAAATGGGAGACAAAGTCGTTCCCGGCATGGGCGAGCAGATTCGCGAACTGGTCGAAGAGGCTTTGCTCACTTCACACGTCGAAGTGCACACGTTGACGCGCGTGGTGAACGTCACGAAAGACGGCGTCACCTTCGAACACGAGGGACAGCAGGAGCATGTCCAGACTGCCGGCGTGGTCTGGCTCGGCGGCGTGCGTATGAACCCGCTCGTCGAACGGCTCGAGGTTGAAAAGAACAAGCGCGGCTTGATCGCCATCAGACCAACCTTCCAACTCATGCAGCACGACAACGTCTTCGCCCTCGGCGACATTGCTTACTATCCCGACGCAGCGCCGACGCTTCACGGCACGGCCCAACTTGCGTTTCAGGAAGCCGGCCTCGTCGGCGACAACATCAAGGCATTCCTCGCCGGCAAGGAGTTGCGCTCGAAACGTTTCGAAGAGCTCGGCGAGGCGATCAGTCTGGGTACGGAACGGGCCGCAGTGTTGACTGGCGGAAAAGCGTTCGGCGGCGCACTCGCCCGCCAAGCGCGCTTCGCACTCTACACGTCTCGCTTGCCTACGTGGCATCACCGGCTGCGCGTCGGCGCAAGCTGGTTTTTCGAAGGAACAGCGCCGCGCCCGCTCTTGCCGCTCGGTTTGGAACATTAGTTGTCTGTAAGACCGGTGATGAACCGGTTACAAGCATTGTTTTTGCTGTTGTTGATTGGATTTGTTGCGGTCCTCTGGCTCGGAACAGGTCGCGTTGCATCGCCGGCCGTGGTTGAAAAGATTCCGGTCCCGTTTGAAACGGTCCCCCTTTCGGTGCAACCGGCGGCACCCGTGGTTGAGTCCGTTCCCTCCGTGGTCCAACCGGAAACACAAATAACTCGGATTGAACAACCACTGATCATTCCCGTCGCCGGTGTGCGTCCCGACCAACTGCTCGATACGTTCAGTCAAAGCCGTTTTGAGGGTCGAACGCACGATGCAATCGATATCATGGCGCCGGCTGAAACCGCCGTGCTTGCGGCTGCTGACGGCCGCATTCAGAAGCTGTTTCAAAGCGAACGCGGTGGGACCACAATCTACCAACTCAGCGCCGATCAGAAACTGATCTTCTACTACGCGCATCTCGCCCGCTACGCCGATGGTCTAACCGAAGGTAAGCAGGTCCGGCAGGGCGAAGTGATCGCCTATGTCGGCGACACCGGAAACGCCGGCGCAGGTAATTACCACCTGCACTTCTCAGTCGCGGTCGTCTCGGATCCGAAGCGTTACTGGGAAGGCGCTAACATCAATCCCTACCCGCTCCTGCGGTAACCGCTCGCGCCTCACGCACGATCTTTGTTCACCCTCTGTGAAGGTTGTTCGCTAATCATGCAGAAACGTGGTCGCCGACCGCTTTATCGTGGGAAATGACGGCCTTCGCTGAGGGAACGCTCGTTGCTCGTTAGCCCGTGAGAACTAATCATCTCCCCCACAGATCATCGCGAAGGAGAGAACTCAAACCATGACCTTGCTGACGCGCATTTCGCTGTTCAGTCTCATCGTTACGTTGACGATCGCAACCGCCTGCGCCCCGGCGCCGACCAACTCCAGCTCGCCCGGGTTGACCCAGACGACGCCATCGCCGAGCCCAACTTCGTCACCCGCAGCGACCCAGGCCGCCGTCAAAGTCACGCTGCCGCTACTCGATGCACTACTCGCCGAAGATCCGTTCGTACGCGAACTAAAAGACAAGGCGAAGCTTTCCGACCAACAGATCGAAGAGCTCAAACGCGCGTCGCAAGCCGCGATCAATCGCCTGCGTGAGGCGAACGTGGAAGGAAGCGCGGAAGAACTTAACGGCAACGGCACCGGCGCGGACCCTTCAGCGCGCGCCGCGGAACAACTGCGGTCTATCGTCGGCGAAGAGAAAGCAGAGCAGGTAGCCGCGCTGGCAAACGAGTACTGGGCCAAGGGCGACCCGTCCGCTGAAAGCGCAGGCAGCAATGGATTCGAAATGTTGGCGGGTCCGAACGCCGTGCCGACCGACACACGCGTGGTCGTCAACATTCCCGCGTTTCGCATGGATCTCTTTCAGAATGGTTCGCTGGTGAAGTCATACAAAGTCGGCATCGGTTATCCCCAGTTTCCGTTGCCGCTCGGGATGCGGAAAGCGCAGACAGTGATTTTCAACCCATCGTGGACGCCACCGGATTCGCCGTGGGTTGCGGATATGAAAAACGTGACTCCCGGTGAGACAGTCGAACCCGGCAGCAAAAACAACCCGCTTGGACCAATCAAGATCCCGATCGGCCTCCCGTCGCTGATTCACGGCGGGAAATCACCCGCCAAGATCGGCAAGTTTGCCTCGCACGGTTGTGTTGGTTTAACGAACGCGCAGGTGAAGGACTTCGCGATGCTCCTGATGCGTGCGGGCAACAACGAGGTTTCCGACAAGGAGATCGCGCAGTATCTCGAAGACAAGACGAAAACAAAGACAGTGAAGTTGGACCAGGTGATTCCGGTGGAGCTGCGTTACGAGACGATCGTCCTCGAAGACGGCAAACTACACATCTACAAAGACGTCTACGCGCAGGACACGAACACAGAAGAAAACTTGCGACGCGTGCTGGAAACACACGGCAGCCGGCTCGAAGATCTCTCGACCGAACAACGGCAACAAGCGCTCGACGCTCTGAACGCGATGTCGACCAGGCCTAAACCGGCATCGTCCAGCGCGTCGCCTTCAACGAGCCCGTCGCCGCAGGACAAAAAGACCGCGCGCGCCGCGAAAGCCAGGAAGCCAACGAATGAAATCGTGATTGATTTAGGATCTACTGTGGCCCAGAAGGGTTACCCGGCGCCGGTGAATCTCGACGAAGGTAAAGGCAGTCCACAGAATACACGGACTAAACGGACGTGAAAGCTGCACAGTCCGTGATCTCCGTGTACTCCGTATGTTCTGGCTGCGGCCCGGCCTCGCCGTAATAGGGACGGCCTTCGATGATCGCGCTGAAGTACTCCTCGATTCGATCGAGCACTTCGTCGACGGAATGTGAGTGGTAAATCGAGGTGCGGAACAACGCGCCGCCGGGCAAGCCGCGCGTAAACTGTCCCGCCAACTGCTTCATGCGATTGATCGCCGGCGTCTCCGGCATGTCTTCACGCAACATATCGAAGTATTCGTGCAGGATTGCGCGCTTGTCGGCGAGTGTCGGTTCGAAGATCTCGCGCCCGTGCATCGCGTCTTCGATCTGCCGGAAAATCCACGGGTTGGCCATCGCGCCACGGCCAATCAGCACACCGTCGCAACCGGTTTCGCGAAACTTCGCAAACGCGCCTGCGATCGTCGTTACGTCGCCACTGCCTGAAACCGGAACCTTCACGACCTCTTTCACCTGGCGCACGAGTTCCCAATCGGCAAGACCGCGATACCCCTGCTCTTTGGTCCGGCCGTGCAACGCGATGTGCTCGACGCCACAGTCTTCCGCGAGTTTCGCGGTGTCCACTGCATTGATCGTGTGGTCGTAGAAACCCGCGCGGATCTTTACCGTCAACGGAATCGTCACCACTTTCCTGACGGCTTTGAGAATTGTCTCCAGCCGCGGGTAATCCTTGAGCAAACCCGAACCGCCGCCATGCTTCACGACCTTCGGCGCGGGACAACCACAGTTGATGTCGAGAATATCGGCGCCGACTTCCTGCGCCATCTCCGCCGCCATCGCCATGCGCTCCGGCTGGCCACCAAAAATCTGCACCGCAAACGGCCGCTCGTCCTCGTAAAAACGCATCTGCCGTTTCGATTTCGGATTGCTGCGCGTCAATCCCTCAACCGAAATAAACTCCGAAACCGACAAACCGACGCCGCCCCGACGTTTAATCAAACGCCGGAAAGACACGTCCGTCACGCCCGCCATCGGCGACAGGATCAGCGGCGGGTTGATCTCCACGTCGCGAATTTTGAACGGCTTGATGTCCGGCATCACGGTTTGATTGTTACTCGCGTTCCGACGCTAACGGCGTCGTACAACTCTTTCATGTGTTCGTTCTCGAGCGCCACGCAGCCCCACGTCCAATCGCTACCTGCGCCATGACCATGAATATAGATCAGGCCGCCGAGTTTCGTGTATTGCGGCGGCGCCTTTTTCTTCCTGATCGCCTCAACGATCGCATCGTGCTGCGCCTTCGTGATCAGCCCGTCGCGCAGTCCGCGTGCGGCGTCTTCCGCATTCGGATAACTGATGCCGAGCGACAGGTAATAAGCGCTCTTGTTGTTTTTGACGAACACATAAAACTCGCCTTCCGGCGTCGCGCCGTCACCTTCGCGCTTCTTATCGGCGACCGGACTAAAACCAAGACCCACGCGATAGGTGCGCCACAGATTCTTACCGGAGTAAAGCTCCAGTTTGCGCGCACGCTTGTAGACGACGATGTGCGGGGCGGCGATTGGATTTTGGGAGATCGGAGTTTCGGGCCACAGACTAACACCGACGACGCAGACCAGAAGAAATCCAGCGATGAGCGTCGTCGGTGTCAATTTGCTGAGTTAGGGTTTCTTGTTGTTCTTCTTCTCGTCGCTCTTGTCGGCGCTCTTGGCGGT
>DASUOZ010000066.1:0-5208 GCA_036276375.1 Pyrinomonadaceae bacterium
TGAACGTCCGATTCTGGTTTTGAATTTAGCAGCGGTGCTTGATCTGGAATACGAAAACGGGAGAGAGAATTATGGCTCAGGTACTAGAGCGCTCGCACAATAACCTGGAGAGAGAAATCGGACTGGTGCGCGAACAAGCGGTGCAGGTCGCCGAATCAGCCAGTCAAATCAGCGCGACGGCCAACGACGTCGCAGAGGGCGCGGAAGTACAACTGCGCGTGCTCGAAAGGGCCGTCGCGGTCGCCGATGAGATGACTACTTCCATGGGCGAGACGACGAAGCAACTCGAATCGATTGCGACTTCCACCGAACAGCTTGCGTCGTCAGTCAACGAGAGCGCCGCGTCGATCGAAGAAGTCACCAAGAATGCGGAATCTCTTTCCTCGTCGATTGCCGAAATCTCGGCCGCGGTCGAACAGAACGCACGTTCGGTTGAGACTGTCAGCAGCACAACGCAAAACATGGCGACGTCGGCTGAAGAAGTTACCGGCGCGATGACGGAGATTGCGTCGTCGATCAAATCCGTGAGCGCCGAAACAGAAGCACTCACCGCCGCGGTAAATGAAACCGGCGCCAGCATGGAAGAGATCGCCGCGTCGATCGTGAGTCTTTCCGGAAACGCCGACGACTTGACGGTCTCGGCGGAGGAGACGTCTTCGTCAATCAACGAAATGGCTGCGTCAATCGAAGAAGTCGCGGCGATGACGGAGAGTCTGGCGTCGTCCGTCGAAGAGGTTTCAACTTCGATCGAACAGATGGCGCGCTCGGTGCAGGGGGTGGCGCAGAATGCCGAGCGAATTAACGAAGCGGCCACCACTGCGGCGAGCAGCGCCAACCAGATGGACCGCTCGCTACATTCCGTAGTCGCGCTAAGCAAGCGCGCGGAGGAAGCCACCGGCGAGCTAACAAAACAAGCGGAAGAAGGCGGCGCCGCCGCTCAGAAATCAATGCAGGGTCTGCTGCGCGTGCGCTCCGCCATGGAGCAATCCGCGAACGTGATTCGCGAGATGGGACGCCGTTCGGACGAAATCGGCGGCATCGTCAACACGATCAACATCATCGCGGAACGCACCAACATGCTTTCGCTCAACGCGTCGATCGAAGCGGCTCGCGCCGGCGATGCCGGTCGCGGCTTTGCAGTCGTGGCGGAAGAGATCCGAAACCTTGCGGATCGGTCGGCGCAGGCGACGTCGGATATCGCGGCGATCATTAGATCGCTTCAGGAAGCTGTCAGAGACGCAGTGACGGCTGCCGGTGACGGTATGCGCATCGCCGAAGAAAGCGGTCAACTCGCTGAAGAAGGCGCGTCGGGACTGAGAAAGATACTGTCCGGCATCAATCAAACAACCGGGCTCGTCGGGCAGATTGCCGATGCAACCGAGGCACAACTAACGACGGCTCAACAAGTGGTCGCCGCTTTCGACACAACAGCCATGCAAACTAAACAGGTTTCCGGCGCGGTGACCGAACAGTCGCAAGCTGCGCAGCAGATCGTTAAGTCTGCGTCGCAGATGCGCAAGACCGCCAAGGAAGTGAGCAAGGCCGTGAACGAGCAGGGCCGCGCGGCGCGCGAGATCATCAAAGCGGCGCAAAGCACGAGCGGCGCGGCGAAGCAGGTGAGAAAGGCTTCGAACGAACAAGCCGCCGCCGCGAGGCAGATCACGCAGTCAGTCGAATCAATGCGCAAGGGCGCGGCGTCAACGGCGCGTGCGTTGAGTGAACAAGCAGTGGCCGGCGATCAGGTTTCAAAGGAAGCGGTCCAGCTCGCGCGGCAGATCAGTGAGATCAGCAAAGCGATGACCGAGCAGTCGAAGGCAGCGTCGGAGATTACTATCGCAACGCAGAGTATGCGTTTGCAGTCAGACCAGGTGACCAAAGGGATGCGCGAACAGGCACGAACCGCGCACGAGATGAGTGCGGGCGTCTCGAGTGTTTCGAGAGAGGCGTTCCGCATTACGAACACGAATCGAAATCATCTCGACTCCGCCGACAAAATACGTAGCGCGATCAGCGAGCTCAGCGCGATCACGAGTCGCAATGCTGATGGCGTGAGAGCGACGTTGACGAGTACGTCCGGTCTGGCAAACCGCGCCCGCGAGCTGGGTGAGATCATGGATAGCATCGTCAGTGACAAACTGGCCGCTAACGGCAACCAGACTGCGAAGACAAAAGGCACGAAGTCGGGCAGTTCAAAACGCAGGAAATCGACCCCACCACCCAACGACACGGAGAATGAAAACTAGCCTTTGTCACAAGAAGCCACCAAAATGCAGGCCGAAGTTGGCGTTCTTACAACCGACGCTCAACTCGTGATTCAGGTTTGGGACGCCACGCTGGTGCGGCTCACGGGCATCAGTGAGGACTCTGCGTCGGGCCGAGCCTTGACCGAAGTGCTGCCCGATCTGGAGCAGCGCGGCTTGTTGAAACGTTTCGAACGCTCGCTGAAAGACGGCGTCGTGGAAGTGTTGGCGCCGGCTTTTCATCACTACGTGATTCCGTGCCCACCATTAACTCCCACCAAACACTTCGACAAGATGCAGCAACGCGTGACCGTCGCGCCGTTGCGCGACGACGATTCGATTGCGGGACTCATTGTCACGGTCGAAGACGTTACCGAACGACTCGAACGTGAGCGCGAATTGTCGCAACGCCTGGCCCAGGGTGAGGAGACGACGCGGCTCACTGCGGCTGAAACTCTCAGCGACGATGATGCATACGACGCGGCGCCTTTGCTCGGCGCGCTGAGTGACGACAGTTGGCGCGTTCGTCGCGCAGCGATCAAAGGCGTCGTGCAGCGTGCGGCGCCTGAAGCGATCGCCGCGCTGCTGACCTCGGTCGTCGAAAATCATCACAACCTTTCACTACTGAACAGCGCACTTCAGGTGTTGGCTTCCAGTAACGTCGACACACTCTCGCCGTTGCTTGAGTTACTCGAAGGCCGCGATCCCGATCTAAGAATGCAGGCGGCATTGGCTTTGGGAGAACAACGCGACACGCGGGCAACCGGCGCGCTGGCGAAGGCGCTCAACGATGAAGATACCAACGTGCGGTACCACGCGATCGAAGCTCTCGGCAAACTCAAAGCCGCGGACGCCGTCGATGCACTCGCCGAGATAGCCGAGTCACGCGACTTTTTTCTCGCGTTTGCCGCGTTGGACGCGCTCGCGAAGATCGGTGATCCACACGTGGCGCCGCGAATCGTTCCGCTGTTGGATGACGTGCTCCTGCGCGAGCCGGCGATAAACCTTTTGGGCCAACTCGGTGACGAAACCGTCGTCGCTCCGCTGACGGCGTTATTGAATACGCCAACCGCTCCTACGGACGCGATTGCCGGCGCGCTGGCCAGTCTCGCGGCTCGATACGAGGCGCAATTCGGTGAAGGCGCTTACATCGCGGATCTCGCCAGCCACGAAATCTCTCCGACGGGCATGCAGAATTTGCTCGATGCACTCGAGACTCCCGATAAAGAAAACCTGCGTGCCCTCGCGCTGGTCGTGGGCTGGATCAAACGCGCCAACGTCGATCGCGCGCTCACGCGTTTGATGGGCCGGCACGATCTGCGCGACGAGATTATCGAAGCACTCGTGCGGCACGGCTCGGCGACGGTAGACCTTTTGATCTCACAGGTAACAGCGGAAGACCTGGAAGTCAGGCGCTCGGCCGTGGTCGCACTCGGCCGTATCGGCGACTCAGCCGCAACGCCCGTGTTGGTCAACGCACTGCGTGACGAGTCGCTCGCGATCGACGCGGCAAACGCGTTAACCGAGATCGGCGATCCCCAGGCCGTCGACGGCCTGCTGAAACTCATCGGCAACGACGATCCGTCGACCAGACAAGCGGCTGTAAACGCGCTGAACTCCGTCATTCCTCCGTCAATGTCCGAACGTATTATTCCGCTCCTCCATGACCCGGAACCGAACGTTCGCGAATCGGCAGTGAAGATCGCCGGGTACTTCGGCTATCCGGGAGCTGCCGCCGCCCTGGTAGATCTCAGCCGCGATCCCAACGAACGGGTCAGGACGGCGGCGATCGAGCATCTGCCTTACGTTGAAGAGGAGCGCGCGGTGTTCGAGGTTCTCGTCCACGCGCTCAAAGACGAAACTCTGAACGTCCGTGCCGCCGCGGCCCGCGCACTCGGCACGTTAGACACGCCGAAAGTTGTCCAGCATCTGATCGACGCACTCGCCGACGACGACCCGTGGGTCCGCTACTACAGCGCCCGGGCGCTCGGGCGGCGCCGCTCAGAGGACAGCATTACGGCCCTGGAGCAGGTGGTTGACTCAGAAAGTTTCAACCACGTGCGCATTGCGGCCCTTGATTCGCTGGGACAAATCGGCGGTCCCCGCGTGGCGCGAATCGTCGCGCGACTGGTCACGGACACTGACGCGGACGTGGCGCATGCCGCTCAGGTCGCACTGGAGAAGGTTGGACACCGCGAGTAATCATGGGGTCTCGTTCACAGAATCTGGTGCTGCCGGAGGGCGCCGCCAGTCTGATTCAAACGCTCATCAATGAACGTACAGGAATGTTCTTCGACAACGGCAAAACCGATTTACTGCTCGACAAACTTTCGCCACTGGTTATCGAACGGGGTTTCAGTTCTTATCTCGACTATTATTACTTGTTGAAATACGACGCCTCGGCGCCCGCTGAATGGCAGAACGTGATGAATGCTCTCTCGGTGCAGGAGACTTACTTCTGGCGAGAGTTTGATCAGGTGCGGGCGCTGGTTCAGACGCTGTTGCCGCAATGGCTGGCGCGGAGCGGCAGGTCGACCTTGCGGATTTGGAGTGCCGCCTGTGCGACGGGCGAGGAGCCGTTGTCGCTGGCGATCGCGTTGCATGAAGCCGGGTGGTTTAAACGTGCGTCGATCGAAATCGTAGCGAGTGACGCTAGTTCCAAAGCCATCAAACGCGCCGAGCAGGGTGTTTACCGCGAGCGCGCCTTTCGTAACTTACCGGCTGATCTGCGCGCGCGTTATTTCGAGCCGGAAGGTCCTGACTCGCGCATCCGAAGCGACATTCATTCGCGGATCAACTGGGTAGTTGCAAACCTGATGGAGGAGAACCAGATTGCGCCCCTGGCGGCGGCCGGCGTCATTTTTTGTCGCAACGTCTTTATCTATTTTTCGGAAAGCGCGATCAGCCGGGTGGTGCGTTCTTTTTCCAGGTTTATTCGGCCGCCAGGTTATCTGTTTGTCGGCACCGC
>DASUOZ010000067.1:0-4344 GCA_036276375.1 Pyrinomonadaceae bacterium
GGTGAAACAGCATCCAGATCGCGAGCCACGCCGCGCCGAAGTCGTGAATGGTGGCGACGACGATGATTCCAATCGCGACCAGGATTTTGAACGTTAACGGATCGATGTTCGCCTCGAACGTAACTGTTTATTCTGCGGTGGGGGTTTCGACGGGATAACCGGCATTTATCCAGGCGCCGGTGCCGCCTGAAACGTTCAGCAGATTCGTGAAGCCCAACTGCTCCAACAAACTCGCCGCCGCGCTCGAACGATAGCCGCCCGCGCAAATCACAGCCGTGGGTTTGTCTTTCGCAAACGGTAATTCGGCGGCGACGCGATCAAGAGTTGCAAGCGGCGCGTTGAGTGCGCGCGGCACGTGACCGTTGCCATACTCGGTGGGCCGGCGTACATCAACGACTTGCAGATCGTCGCCGGTGGCGAGTTTCTCTTTCAACTGTTCGACGCTGACTTGCGGAACCGAGGCTACGGAAAACCCCGCGCGGCTCCAGTTTTCCACACCACCGTCCAAATAGCCCTTCACGTTTTCGATACCGACGCGCGCAAGCCGGACCACGGATTCGTCCACCTGATCGCGTGTGTCCGCCACCACCACGATCGAAGCATTCAGCGGAATCAAGCTGCCGGCCCACATCGCAAACTGTCCGCCGAGTCCGATGTTTACTGAACCCGGCACGTGAGCCGCGCCAAACTCCGCCGCGGAACGCACGTCCAACAACACATACAGCTGTTCACGCAACTCGTAAACCTGCTCGGGTGTAAGCGCCGCTGGTGGTGATAATTCCGATAATCCACGGGCGCCCGCGCGATTGATTTCTGCGTCGCGCGGAAAGTATGCCGGCGCTTCCGGAAGGTCGGTGGTCATCATCGACACAAACTCTTCCTTCGTCATCGGCTTCAGCGCGTAGTTGTATTTGCGTTGCTCGCCGATCGTGGACGACGTTTCCTTGGACATGTTTTTCCCGCACATCGAGCCCGCGCCGTGCGCCGGATAGACCTCGACTTCATCCGGCAGCTTCAGGATCTTGCCGTGCAGGCTGTCGTACATCATCTCGGCCATCATCTGCGGCGTGTAACCTTTTCCGCCCGCGAGATCCGGCCGCCCAACGTCGCCGATGAAGAGCGTGTCGCCGGTGAGTATCTTCTGCGGTTGATCGGAGACTTCCGAATCCGTGACGAGCACGCTGATTCCTTCCGGTGTGTGGCCCGGAGTTTCAATAAATCGCAGAACGACTTTGCCGAGCTTGATTTCTTCGCCGTCGCGCACCGCGCGATGTGGAAACGCGGCGTTCGCTTTCTCGCCGAATACGATCTCGGCGCCGCAGCGTGCGGCGAGCTCCTGGTGTCCGCTGACGAAGTCGGCGTGAAGGTGAGTTTCGATAACGTACTTGATCCGGAGTCCCTGCGCTTCGGCTTCAGCGATGTATTCGTCGACGTCGCGTTGCGGATCCACAACCGCGGCTTCGCCATCTGAGCCGATCAGGTAGGACGCGTGCGCCAGGCAGCCGAGATAGAATTGCTTAAAGTACATAACTTGGGCCACAGACTTTCACGGACACACACGGACAGACGGTTTCGCGTCTCTAGTTATCGGCGTGAGTCCGAGGTCAATTTATAAAACTCGCGCGCCGGTTTCAACGGGCGAAGCATCCAGTAGGGCCGCCGCGTCTGGTCGGGCGAAAACTTGTCAGCCGGCCGCGTCATCGCCAGCCACTTCTGATAAACCTCGCGCGACTTCTCCGTATCGACGAAGATATCACCCGGCTGGTCCGCCGCATCCGCCACGCGCACGCGCACCGCCTGATGCCAGCAGTGCATTCCCGAAATCGGATCGGGGTGAACGGGAAAAGTCATGTTCTGGTGAACGCCAGCGTCTTTCCACCAGATCCGCAGCGTGTCGGCGTCGTTCGATTCGTATGGCGCGATTCCTTTCTCTCGTTTCAATCGCCACCTGGTTCCGTCCTGCTCCAACTTCACCGTCGCCATCAACTGTCGCTGGCCTTCATCCGTGAGCTTCCAACGTCCCATGTGATGACTGCACGCAACGATGCCCGGACGGATGCCTTCAGTGACCCACGCGGGCACGACGTAATAACCGATTTCGGTTTCGACGCGCAGTAGATCGCCGGTGCGCACGCCGAGTTTATTTGCGTGGCTCGGGTGAATCCAGAGCGGGTTTGTGTGTGCGATCTCGTCCAGCCATTTTGAGTTTGCGCTGCGCGTGTGAATCTGCACCGGCAGACGGAAGGTTGAGATCAGGATCGTCTGGTCCGCGGCGAGATTGTCTTTGTGAACGTGGCTCTTGAAATAGATCGGAATCGCCAACTCTGGCCAACCCCAGTTGGCCAGAGTGGTTGAATAAAACTCGAGCTTTCCGCTCGGCGTGGGAAAACCACGTTTGATTTCGCCGTTGATGTTTACGCCGGCGAGTCGACGCCCTTCGGCGTCGCCGTCGGGCAGCGGAAGCGGGACGATGTTTGGCCCGGCCGGCTTTGGCGCACGCGTGAAGACGCGGCCGAAGTTGTCTTCGCGTGCGTCGTCGAGCTCTGCGGGGTCGACTGGTTGATCGTAGACCTTGCCGATCTTGTCTTTGATTTCAAAAGCACCGTAGCGACGCATGAATTCGAGCGGTGTCAGATCTTCTTCCGCGGCCTTTTCGGGAAGACCGGGAACGGAGTGTTCGAAGATCCATTCGTAGTATTCGTCGACGTTGAGACGCGTGCCGGGATTCTTTTTGCTTTCGGCGTACTGTCGAATGCCGAGGCTGCCGTCTTTGTCGATGCGCCAGGTCAGTTCTAACCAGAACTCGTTCTCTTCCCAGACTTCGCCGGGGTTCACGTCGCGGGTGTCGTTTATGTTTTCACCGGCGCGCTGCCGTACCGCGCGCATGACTGGTTGGCGGAAGCCGAGCCACTGTGAATCGTGAGTTTCGTAAGAGTGGAGATCGTGGCGTTCGGAGCCGACGCCCATCGGCAACACGTAATCGGCGTAGTAAGCGGTTTCGTTCCACGTCGGTGTGAGTGCGACGTAGCAGTTTATGAGATCGGGATTCGTTAAGACCTCGATCCATGAGAAGCCGTCGGGATTGGTCCAGACGGGGTTGTAGACTCGGGTGAAGTAGACGTCGAGTTTCGCGCGGCCGTCTTTGAGAAAGTGCGGCAGCAGGAACGACATCTCGTTCATCGAGAGTGGATACTCGCGTGGCCACGTGACCTCGTTCCACATGTTTGGGTGTGGCGGTGTGTAGATTGGGCGCGGCACGAACTTGTTCCACGCGTTTGGATAAACGCCGCCTTCGGTAGCGACTGCGCCGAGCAATGCATTCAGCATGAACAGCGCGCGGGCGACGGACCAGCCGCCGCTCACGCCCGACGCCGCGCTGCGCCAGTTGTGACTCGAGAAACGCGTACCCGCCGTCGCGACAAGCTCCGCGATCTCTTTGATTACCTTTGCTTCAACGCCTGACTCTTGTGCGGCAAACTCGAAGGTGTAGTCTTGATAAAGTGTTTTTATTCTGTCTTCAAAATCCCTAAAATTATTCCCCCCTTGTTCCTCGGCCAGGAACTCCCTCCAGTTCCACCACTGTTCTACAAACTCTTTGTTGTAAAGGTCGTTCTGAATTAAGTAGTTTGCGATTGCGAGAAGGATCGCCGTTTCCGAACCGGGATACGGCGACACCCAGTAATCAGCGTGCGTTGCGGTGTGCGAGAGTCTGGTATCGAAGACGATCAGCTTCGCGCCATTCGCTTTGCCGTCAATCACGCGTTGCGCGTGCGGATTGAAGTAATGGCCCGACTCGAGATGTGCGCTGATCAACAGAATGACTTTCGCGTTCGCGTGATCGGGACTGGGACGATCGAGTCCCATCCAGAGTTGATAACCTTCGCGACTGCCTGACGAGCAGATGTTTGTATGTGAGTTGTGTCCGTCGATTCCCCAAGCGGCGAGAATACGTTCGGTGAAACCGTCTTCGCCCGGACGGCCGACGTGATACATGATCTCCTGCCGTCTGTTTTCAACGATAGCGGTGCGGATACGTGTTGCGATCGTGTCTAAGGCCTCGTCCCAGGTGGTGCGTTCCCACTTTCCCTCGCCTCGTTTACCGGCGCGTTTCATGGGATAGAGAATGCGATCGGGATCGGTAACCTGGTTGAGCGTCGCCGGTCCCTTGGCGCAATTGCGTCCGCGCGAGCCGGGATGCTCGGGATTCCCCTCAAACTTCTGCACCTCACCAGTGACCTTATCGATATAAGCCAACAGGCCACACGCCGACTCGCAGTTGAAGCACGTCGTCGGGACTAGTGAATAACGGCGCTCGACTCGTTTCGGCCACGCTCTCGAATCGAG
>DASUOZ010000068.1:0-8724 GCA_036276375.1 Pyrinomonadaceae bacterium
CCGAATCCGTCTTTGCGAAAGCAAATGGTTCTAAATCCCTGATCCAGGTCGGTCACAATCGCCGCTTCGCTCCCGTTTACGCGACACTCAAAAACCTCCTTTCCGAAGAACACGTCGCCCACTCAGCACACGTGAAGATGAACCGCGGCGAACTGCTCAATCCCGTCTGGACCGGCGATCCGGCCGTCACCGGCGGCTTTCTCTACGAAACGCCGATTCACATGTTTGACATGATGCGTTTTCTGTTCGGCGAAGTTGAAAGCCTGCACGCGATCGGCTCGAAACACGAGTACCGCGAGATTGACGACTTCTCAGTGTTGCTGAAGTTCGCAAGCGGATTCCACGCCACCCTTGCCACGGCCGCCGACGCGAGCTGGCTGTTTCCGTTCGAGCGCGTTGAAGTGTTTTGCCACCACGCAACTTTTGTCACTCGTGAAATGGAAACGCTGGTCTGTAGCACCAACCTCGAAGGCCACTTCACCGAGCAGTCGATGCAACAGTTGCCGCGCGACGAGAAGTGGGGCTACGTGCAGGAAGATCGAGCGTTTATCGATGCGGTCCTCAACGGCACGGAGCCGCTCGTGACCGCCGCCGACGGGCTGATGTCAGTGGAACTGGTAAACGCTGTTTACGAGTCCGTACGGAGTAATGCAACCATTACGGTCCGGCCTGTATCTTTAATCGCAGACTAGTTTAGTGCTAATATCCCTTAACCCGGCGACACCCCCGTTAGACCTGTACCCGCTTAACCCCACTTCAGTATCGGGGGAGTTTTGTGTCGCAAAATGCCTTCTCAAAGAGAGAAGACCAAGCCGAGCCGTCGGCCCGGCCTGTTGAGCTGGGTTCCGATCTCTACCGGGAGATCTTCGACCACTCCAAAGAAGCCATCGCCATCATCGACCCCGAAGGTTTTTACCTCCAACAAAACGGCGCTCATTTCACACTGCTCGGCTACCCGGATGAAGACCTGAAAGGACGCACGCTCGCAAGCGAGCTCGAAGAAGCGACCTTCGGGGAAATCAAACACCAACTCGCCTTGGCCGACGAGTTCTCCGGCGAGATCGGTTGCCGCACGAAAAACGGCGAAGCGATCAACGTCGAGCTCTCAGTCTTCACGATGCGCAGCGGGCTCGGTGAACCGCTCTGTTACGTCTGTATCAAACGCGACATCACGCGGCGCAAACACGACGAGCTCGCGTTGCGTCGCAGCCAGTCGGAATTGACTGACTTCTTCGACAACGCCTCGATCGGACTGCATTGGGTGAGTGCCGACGGAACGATTCTGCGCGCCAACCAGGCGGAGCTCGACATGCTCGGCTACGCGCGTGACGAGTACGTGGGGCGCAACATCGCTGAGTTTCATCCCACTACCGACGTCATCGAAGACATTCTCGAGCGATTACGGGCGGGAGAGATCATCCGCGACTACGAAGCGCGTTTGCGTTGTAAAGACGGCTCTTTGAAAACCGTGCGCATCGATTCGAGCGCCTACTTCGAGGATGGCAAGTTTGTTCACTCACGTGGTTTCACGCGTGACATCAGCGAGCGCCGCCGGACGGAACAGCGGCTCGCGCTCCAGTTTGCAATCACACGCATCGTTTCGCGCTCGATCGATTTCGTCGAAGGCACACACGAGATCCTGGAGGCGGTTTGCGAGAGTTTGGGCTGGCAGGTGGGTGTGCTTTGGTCAGTGGACCACAATGAAAAGGTGCTGCGTTGCGTCGACATGTGGCACAGTCCGCTGATCGACGCCACTGACTTTGAAGGCGCCTGTGTAACCACGCTCTTCGACAAAGGCGTCGGTCTGCCGGGCCGCATTTGGGAAAGCGGCAGGCCGGCGTGGATTCCCGACTTGCGAAAGGATCGCAACTTCCCGCGTGGGCCGTTTGCACAACGATCCGGACTGCGCGCGGGTTTTGGTTTTCCGATTCTGCTGGGAGACGAAGTGATCGGCGTGATTGAGTTTTTCAGCCAGGACATCCGGCAACCGGATCGCGAACTGCTCGAAATGATCGGCAGTGTGGGAAGCCAGATCGGACAGTTTCAGGACCGCAAGCGTGCCGAAGAGAAGCTGGCGCATATGTTTGTGCGCGAGCGTAATGCGCGCGCTGACGCCGAAAAGGCGAACCGGCTGAAGGATGAGTTTCTGGCAACCTTGTCGCACGAGCTACGCACGCCTTTGAACGCCGTGATCGGTTGGTCACGCATGTTGAAGTCAGGACGGTTGGACGACGAGAGCGCGAGACACGCGATCGACGTCATCGAGCGCAACGCCTGGGCCCAGAAACAGATCATCGAAGACATTCTCGACGTTTCCCGCGTCATCACCGGCAAGCTTCAGTTGCATCTCGGGCCGGTGGATCTGATATCGGTAGTCAACGCTGCGCTCGACGCGGTTCGGCCGGCGTTTGAGGCGAAGGAAATCGGCATCGAGACCTATTTCCCGGAGGAACTGAAAATGGTCGTGGGCGATGCCGATCGTTTGCAACAGGTCGTTTGGAACCTGCTTTCAAACGCGTCGAAGTTCACGCCTGCGCACGGCGCGGTCGGAATCAGCATCGCGCAGGATCAGGGCCATGCTCAGATTCAGATCAGCGACACTGGACCAGGCGTCGCACCGGATTTCCTGCCGCACGTTTTCGAAAGGTTTCGGCAGGAGGATGGCTCAACCACGCGCACGCACGGCGGGCTCGGTCTTGGTCTCGCGATCGTGCGCCATCTGGTTGAATTGCACGGCGGGCTCATTACGGTTGAGAACGGCACCGTGAGGTCGGGAGCTGTGTTTACAGTATCGCTGCCGCTGCCGAGCGTCGAAATGCAAACGCCGCCGCAAGCTACCGCGACGGCGGAAGAGAAGGTGAGCGGCGTTGACCTCGCGAACCTGCATATTCTGGTTGTCGAAGACGAAGTCGACGCGCTCGATTTGCTCGCGATCGACCTGCGCGAGCACGGCGCCGAAGTCACCGGTGTGTCGTCGGCAGCGGAAGCACTGGAGCTCGTGCGGAAGCAACAGTTTGACGTGCTCATCAGCGACATCGGCATGGCCGACACAGACGGCTACAGTCTGATCAGGCAGGTCCGCCAGCATGAGGAAATGCTCGGCAAACATATTCCCGCCATAGCTTTAACCGCCTATGCGCGCGCGCAGGATCGGGCGCACGCACTCTCCGCCGGTTATCACTCTCACATCGCCAAACCCGTCGAGATCCGCGAACTCGTTTCCGTGGTAAAGTGTCTGACCGGCAAGATCGGTTAGTTGTCGTTCGGTTAATTGTTAGTTCGGTTAATTGTTAGTTCGGTTATTCGTTACTTCCGTCAGACATGAGCAAGCGTTGTTTCTGGGCTACAACTCCCTTATCGATCGCGTACCACGATGAAGAGTGGGGCGTGCCTGTTCACGACGACACGCGCCTGTTTGAGTTTTTGATCCTCGAAGGCGCGCAGGCGGGGCTAAGCTGGGAAACGATTCTGCGCAAGCGCGACGCCTATCGCACGGCGTTCGATGGTTTCAATCCCGCAAAGGTCGCGAAGTACGACGAACGGAAGATCGCCGCGTTACTGAACAACGACGGCATCATCCGCAATCGTTTGAAGATCAACTCGGCGGTTTCAAACGCGCTCGCTTTTCGCGAAGTGCAACGCGAGTTTGGCAGTTTTGACAATTACGTTTGGCGCTTCGTTAACCACAATCCGATCCGCCGCAAACGCGGACAACCGATCGTCGCGACAACGCCGATCTCCGATGCATTGAGCAAAGATCTGTTGCGACGCGGCTTCAAGTTTGTCGGCTCAACCATCTGTTACTCCTTCATGCAGGCCGTCGGATTGGTCAACGATCACGACGCGACCTGCTTTCGCTATCGTGAAGTATGAACAAGATTAACCTGGACCAGAAGCTGTCGCTTATTATGGACCACTGGAACCCGCACATCGCCGCGGAGCTCAACGGGCAGTACGTTAAGCTCGTGAAGTTTCAGGGGCCGTTTACGTGGCATCATCACGAAAACGAAGACGAGCTCTTCCTCGTCGTCAAAGGCCGGTTCCGCATGGAATACCGCGAGGCTGAAACGGAACAGAGCATTTGGATCGAAGCCGGTGAGATGATCGTTGTGCCTCGCGGCGTCGAACATCGCCCGGTCGCCGATGACGAGTGCGAAGTGCTGCTCTTCGAACCCGTTTCTACCCTGAACACCGGCAACACCGAAAACGAGCTCACGCGTAAAGAACTCTCGCACATTTAAACATCGACTTGGAGGTCAACTTGAAAATTCGATTTTTGAAACTATGGCTGACAGCCGCGATCGCAATTCCTCTACTGGTGACAGCCACGGCCGCGCAATCTGTTCCGGCGTCACTCGCGAGTCTGCCGGACGCGGACGTGTTGATCTACATCAGCCCGCAAAGAATCCTGACTGAAGCGGCGCCGCGAGTGATGCCGGCGAAGGACTACACGGAGATGCGCTCCGGATTTGCCGAGATGAAGACGAGCGTCGGCGTCGATCCTGCGGGGGTCGAATACCTGGTGCTCGCTTTGCGCTTCCACAAACCCGCCGGCGATCTGAGTTTTGTAGCGCCCGACGTGATGGCAGTCATCGGCGGCGACTTCAGCGCCGATTCACTTTTCTCGCTGGCCCAGTTGACCCTCCAGGAGAAAGCGCGCATCGAGAAGCACGGCTCGAAGACAATGGCGGTGATGAGAATCGATGCCATCGCCGCGGAAGCCGAAAAGAACCCGATTCTGAAATCGCTGGTGGAAGTCGGCGCGGTGCCGTTGAGCGCAAACTCTATCGCCATCGGAAACTTGCCGTATCTCAAGTCGGCGATTGACGCCGCCGATGGCACGGGCCGTATCAATACCGCGACACTCGAGTCGTTAATGCGCGATCCAAACGTGCTCATAGCAGCGACTGGCGCGCCGCTGACGTCTTTCGCGAAGGCGTTTGGCATGTTCGGCACGGAGACAAACGGACGTGACGGTAGCTGCAATACGACGTTCGGCAACTTCTACACGTCCGTCACACTCTCGGGAACAAACTTCAGCGTTCGCGGGGCAATGAATGCCGACAATCCCGACACGGCGAAGATCATTAGTAGTCTGCTGTCGAGCCTCATGCACCAAGGTCTTAAAGCCCTGCCCGACCAACCAACGAGTGCCGTCCTGGACAGCATGAAGATGACGGCATCTGAGCACCAAATGATTCAAACCGTCGTCAAAAGCATCAAGATGATGGCGCGGGACAACGAGATCGTTTGGGAGGCTGACGTTCCGCAACAGGCGCTGGCCGACGCGTTCAAACCAAAAAAGGATCCGCCGAAGACGGGCGTTAAGAGTACTGCGCCGGCGCGCCGTCCGGTCCGCAAGAAGCGAACAAGATAAAGAGTTCAGAGGAGAAGAACATGTCGATCACGCTCCGTTTGCTGACGTTTGCTGTGCTGTTCCTCGCGACGGTTTGGTTTGCCACCGCGCTGCGAATCGAGTCGAAGTCGTCGGCGCAGAACGCAAACAGTTCCACGACCAATAAAAACCAGAATCAGAACGACTCCCGATCGATCGCTCCCGCCCCGAAGGCGCAGGAAGACTTCTCGCAAAATACCTGGGAGCTTCCAGACGACGCCGACAAGACCATGAACCCCGTGCCTTCCTCGCCCGAATCGATCGCCAAAGGCAAAGAGCTTTATTTCGAACGCAACAAGGGCAACTGCGTTTTCTGTCACGGCGACACAGGCGCCGGAAACGAAGCAAACCTTCCTCGTTTGCGTCGCAAGCCCGCCGACCTGTCGAACAAGGAACGCATGACGGCGATGACTGACGGCGAACTCTTCTGGAAGATCTCGACAGGCATCCCGCAAATCATGCCCGCCGGTGAGAACCGCATGAAAGAGCCGGAAGAACGCTGGCACGTGGTGAACTACATCCGCACCCTGGCGAAAGACAAAAATTAGCCACAGACGGACACGGAGAACACGGACTGAACCTTCAGGGTGGTGAGTTTTCAGTCCGTGTCTGTCCGTGGCTAAAAAAACCGTTCGGCGTAGTCGCGGATCTCTTTGATCGACGACTGGGCCAGCACTCGGAAAATCTTAATCTCGCAGCCCGCGGGTACGCGCGGCGCCATCAGTGAGTCGGTGATCACAAACGTCGCCGATCGCAAGCCTTTTTCCCAACCGCGCTCGCGTGCGTCGCGAAAACTCAACGCATCCGCGTCGAGTCCTGCCGCCACAAGCATCGTACGCGCCCAACGCAGAAACTCCGGCCACCGCGAGACGACCGCTACGAGCGCATCCGCCGGCGGCCGCGTTTGTCCTTTCATCGACTCCACGACCGACGCCGAGTGAAGCACCAGCACGTCAGTCTGCGAATCGAGCCGATCGTTGAAAGTTTCGAGGTGACCGTACAACGCCAACGGCGTCGCGCCGGTTAATGAACGTGGGCCGTCGAGATCTTCCGGTCCGGCACCTTTCACTTTCACTTTCGCGGCTGACGCGATCTCCGCGACGAGTATTTCGCGCAGTTCGGGATCAGACTCGAGCAACACAAAATGGTCGGGCCGCTGAAGTGAAAACGAGCGCCGTACTGCTTCCTGAATCTCGGCGAGCGAGTGTCCCTCTTCACGCAAGGTGCGAAAGAAGCGCGACACCAGATGATCGAGCGCCAGATGTTGGTCGTCCTTTCCGTCGGTGCGTGCGCGAACGTAAACGCCGCTGCCTTTGCGAAACTCGACCCAACCGCGCCGGGCCAGCTCGCGATAGGCGGCGCTGACTGTGTTTGCGTGAATGTCGTAACGGCGCGCGAGGTCGCGTGTGCTCGGCAGTCGCTCGCTCACCTTCAGGTCGTTGCTGACGATGCCGAGCACGATCTGCGTCACGAGTTGTTCGTGAATCGGCACCTCACTGTTCCTGGAGAGCCAGATGCGCATCGGGTTTTGACAGGATTACAGCATTACCTATAAAAGAGCAACGTGGATCATTCGCCATGACGGAACTTCTGCCAGGTTACATGGGGCTTTATGAATCCGGCGAGCTCGAGCAGCGCGTTCAAGCGCTCGAAAAGTTGCTCGAAAGCTGCACCGTGTGCCCGCGCGACTGCCTCAACAATCGGCTGAATAACGACATCGCCGCGTGTTACTCCGGACGTTTGCCGATCGTCTCGTCATACACTGCGCACTTCGGCGAAGAGCCGCCGCTGGCCGGCACGCGCGGGGCCGGAAATATCTTCTTCGGCAACTGCAATCTTCGCTGTGTGTATTGCCAGAACTACCAGATTTCGCAGACTCATAAGCAACAACTCAAGAACGAAGTCACGCACGAGCGGCTCGCGGAAATGATGCTCGAGTTGCAGGGAAGCGGCTGTCACAACATCAACTTCGTTTCGCCGACGCATTTCGCACCGCAGATGGCGCGCTCGATTTTGCTCGCTGCGCAGAACGGCTTGCGGGTGCCGATTGTTTACAACACGAATGCGTATGACGCGGTTTCGGTGTTGCAACTGCTGGATCGCGTGGTTGATGTTTATTTGCCGGATTTGAAGTACGCGGATGATGAGTCGGGTTATGCGTATTCGAAAGTCAGTGGTTACAAAGAGTTTTCGCGGTTGGCGTTAAATGAGATGTACCGGCAAACGGGCGACGAGCTCGTTTTTGACGACGCCGGTTTATTGCGACGCGGGTTGGTCGTTCGACTCCTCGTGCTGCCCAACGATATCGGAAGTATTCGTGAGTCGATCGAGTGGATCAGAGATGAGCTGAGCCCGCGCGTGGCGATCTCGCTGATGGCCCAGTATTACCCGACGCACCAGGCGGAGACGAATAAGCGATACGTGTTGCTCTCGCGGCGCATCAGGGAATCGGAATGGGCGAAAGCGACTGCCGCGCTCGAGGAGTTAGGCATGGAAGAAGGTTGGGTGCAGGAGTTTGATGGAGCGTCGTATTACTACCGGCCCGACTTCAACGACGGCGAGCGACCGTTTCGAGACATCAGGGATTTTGAGTAGGTGTTTCGTACCTCACGGCCGGACTGCCTGCCGGATAGAACACGCCGAGTAAACGCAACTCGCCCGGGCCCGTGTTCTCGACACAATGCACTTGCCTGCGCGGCAGGTAAATGCAGGATCCGGCTACAATGCGCGCCGGTTCTTCTCCGAACCAAAGTCGCCCTTCGCCCTTAAGAATAAACAGCACTTCTTCATACTCGTGGAAGTGGTCCGGCGCACGACCTGGCGGAATCGACCCGACAAACTGCGTCACCTCAGACTCGATCAAAACTCGATACCATCGGTCGCCGGTCTGCATTGCACGTTGATCTGCAAGACGCGCAATCGGGTTTTCTATCCCCGCTGCCTGACGTGGACATTGCGAACTGACGAAACAAACCGGCTCCGGTCCAGGGTTCTCAACCTGAAAGGTCTGTTGAGCACGGATGAAAATACCGGATTGGGATTGGATTTCGTGAGGAACGTCGTCGATGAAGACTCTGCAATCGTTCAATGAAAACAGTACTTCGTCGGTCTCGTCGCTGCGTAAAACCGGAGACAACCCTGAACCAAACTCGAGGATCCGCAGGTTGATCGCCTTCGCACCGGTTTCCGGTCCGACTTGATTCCGGATCTTGAGTGTACCCTCGTTCATTACGACTTGCTGCGCTTCAAGGCAGAATTCCTTCAGGCACCAGCCACGGATGAATCTGCAACGCCAAACGTCCGGCCTTCACCGCCGGATCCGTCGCCGC
>DASUOZ010000069.1:0-2770 GCA_036276375.1 Pyrinomonadaceae bacterium
TACATGGGTGTGTTCAAAAACCTCGTGGTCCAGCAACTGCCGTTCAACATCATCAAGTTTGCCGTCGTCAATCATTGGCAGGGACAGGGCAGTTACCTGTCCGAGGTTCGTATTCTCACGCCTGACCGCCAGCAGGCGATCGTCTTCTCGCAACCCACGCCTTTTGAGATCGGACCGGCGGGCTACGCCGACAACATCAGCTTCTTCGTCAACGTCACGTTCCCCACACCTGGACGATATGTCGTACAGTCGTTGATAGATTCGAATGTTTTTGAGGAGCAGTTGTTAGCAATCTCCGACGTCACCGAGCCGGAGATGCTCGGGACGTCAGAGACTGTAAATTAAAAGCTGGAAAATGAAGGCAGGTCGGCCCTAGCCAACATCGATGTTGAAGAGCTTGATTTTGGAATTGAGAGTGGTGGCTTTGATGCCCAGCAGTCTGGCTGCCTTCGCTTGATTCCCTCCGGTTTCAGCCAGCGCCATTTTGATCAAGTGGGTCTCAAACCGCTGTACTTCGTCGTAAAAGCTGATACCTCCGAGAATATCCAATGGTTTGAGTCTGGTTGCCTCCTCAGTGAAAGCTTTATCACGAGCCAGAGTCTCCGCCTCGGCTAAAAGAGCGTCAGCCAGATCGACGACACGTTGAATACGGTCGCGGTCCGGCCGCTCAGCAAGCTTCAAACGCACCGTTCTGTCGAGCATCTGATTACTGATGCCCGCAGGTCCCAAATTGTCGGTTTCCTTCAGAGCTGCTTGATCGACGTTCATTAATACTCCCCTTTCAGACTGGACCTCTAATTCGAAAACACCGGGCGTAGAAAATCCGTGACAAATAATTTTCCGACGTTCAAGAGTATTGCGCCCCCGTGTTGTAGACGAAAAAACGGCGAGTCCGCTTAACAGACCCGCCGCGAAAAATATAATTGCGTTGGTGCGGATGAGAGGACTTGAACCTCCACGATGTCACCATCACAGGCTTCTGAGACCTGCGCGTCTGCCAGTTCCGCCACATCCGCAAGGAACGGGTGCCATTATGCGAACGAGCTTAGACGAGTGTCAACCGTCAAAAAGTTGTGCGCGAAGAGTGATTTCTCGGTTGCTGAAGAATGTTCGCGCGTGGTCGGCGCCAACTACCTTCCTCCGTGATACACATCCGTAAAAATCCCTAGGACAAAAAGCTCCATCACACTGCTGCTGCGCTTTGCGGGTCTGAGGTATTATTGCTTCTCCGATGACTGACGTTGACCTCGCGCAAGGACTTGCCGCACGATTCGCAGACGTTAAGACGCGCGTCGCCGCCGCTGCCGAAAGCTGTGGGCGCAAACCAGACGAGATCACGCTGATCGCGATCAGCAAGACTCATCCGGCGAGCTTGATCAAAGAACTGATCGAGCTTGGCGCAACCGACCTCGGCGAGAATCGCGTGCAGGAGGCCGAAACAAAAATCCCGGAAGTGGGACACAGGAATGTTCGCTGGCATCTCGTCGGGCATCTCCAGGCAAACAAGGCGCGCCGCGCACTGAACCTGTTTGACGTCGTACATTCGCTCGATTCCGTGGATCTCGCGCGACGTTTAGATCGGCTCTGCGTCGAAGTCGGAAGACAATCGCTGCCCGTGCTCATTCAGGTCGATCTCGGACATGAGGAAACGAAGTCGGGAATTGATGAGAACGAGTTGCCTGAGCTCGCCGAGACGGTGCAACACCTCGAGCGGCTCGAATTGATCGGGTTGATGACGCTGCCGCCGTTTTATGAGGATGCGAAACAAGCCCGACCTTACTTTCGTAGACTCCGGGAACTACGCGACGAGCTTGCATCTAAGGACGCGTTCGGCGCGCGCCATGGTGAGTTGTCAATGGGAATGACACACGACTTTGCAGTAGCAATCGAAGAGGGGGCGACGATGGTTCGAATCGGCACCGCGATTTTTGGGGAACGACATGCTCGTAATTAGCCGCACGCTGCTGTTCATTAGTTGGGCCGTCTCGGCGGCTATCGTCGCGATCATCCTGCTGATGATCCTGCGGATGATTGGCGACGCCCGGGATTTGAATCCGTTTAGCTGGTCGGCGATCACGCTGCGACGCTTGACGGACGTGTTCGTGGCTCCAGTGCGCGGCTCGTTACGACAGGTTGGCGCCGATCCGAAGTTCGCGCCGTTGGTCGTGATTCTGGTGTCGATCCTGCTGGGCTTTTTCCTGATGCAACTCGTTTCGACGATCGCGACGACGGTGGCCGGGATTATCACCAGCGTCGCGAGTGGGGCGGTCGTCGCGGCGCTCGGGTTTATCCTGTACGGGTTGATATCGTTTTATATTCTGTTGATCTTCATGCGCATAATTTTCTCGTGGGGCATGGTCAGTTACGGCAATCGGCTGATGAGGTTTCTAGTGGATGCGACGGAGCCGTTGCTCGGTCCATTGCGGCGCATGATTCCGCCGCTGGGTAGGTTTGATATTTCTCCGCTCGTGGCCTTCTTAATTCTGTGGCTTTTCCAGGCGGCGATCATGGGAACGCTATTACGGGGCGCGACTACGCCCCCGATTTAAGAGGTGATTGTCCATTCCATTCACAACGGTCAGGTGGTTTTTAAGGTTCAGGTCGTACCGCGAGCCTCGCGCAGTGAAGTCGTTGGCGAACACAACGGCGCGTTGCGTGTGCGCATCGCCGCGCCGCCCGTTGACGGAGCGGCGAACGAGGAGTTGATTCGAATTTTGGCGAAGACGTTCAGTGTTTCGCGCCGGGTCGTAAAAATTGTGAGTGGTCACAG
>DASUOZ010000070.1:0-7530 GCA_036276375.1 Pyrinomonadaceae bacterium
CTACATCTACACCCTCCGGGTGGACCAGGGTTTGGAGCTGGTCCAGCGGGCGATGAATTTCTTTCAGCAGGAGAACTATCCGGCAAGTGTTGCCTTGTGTTTGACCCAAATCGCTCGAGGCTACCGGCGCAAAGGCGACTATGATGCAGCAATTCAAGCCGCAAATCAGAAACTCGATCTTGGGCGCAAAGACGGCTCTCAACCGGAAATCGCAAATGCGTACAGCGAGATTGCCGCCGTTCTCATGGAACGCGAAGAACTTCCGGCTGCCAAAACACAGTTTGACGACGCTTTCACCATCTACGATTCCGTCAAGAATCAACTAAGGTTGACGTTCAACAAAGCAAACCGTGGAAATGTTTTATGGCGTTTAGGTCATTATGATCAGGCAGAGTCGTTATTGGACGACGTTTGGAAGACGATCAGCGAGAAGAAAGGTGATTACTTGCAGCTCGTGCCCACGATACAGCTTTACCGCGCTCAAATTCGGCTGAGCCAGCGTAACTTCGCTGAGGCAATCGCCCTCAGCAACGACGCCATTACGAGCGCCGGCACGCAGATTCCCGAGATCGCCATCGAAGGGCGTTCGGTTCTTGGTTTGGCAAAGGCAATGTCGGGACGCGGAGGCGATGGTTTGAAGTCTTGCGACGACGCAATAAGAATTGCGTCTACCAAGGGAGACTTTTTGCTTCAATCTCGCGCGTTACTATATAAAGCGGAAGCTGCGCTACTCACCAACGACGCACAAACCGCCCTAAACCTCGCCACCGAAGCGCAGGCCAGATTTGCCAGGGGCCAACAGTATGAATCGGAATGGCGAGCGTGGTTGATTGCCTCACGAGCCAGCGAGAAGCTGGGTGACAAGAGCAAGGCTCAGGAACAGTTCGGAAATGCGATGAACGTTCGCTCCAAACTGGAACAACAGTGGGGCGCAGAAGCGTTCCACCAATATAATTCACGGCCTGATATCCAGGCGTTCTACAAGCAGGGTTGATTTACTCCCAAAGATGTAAGGAGCTCAGAACAATGTCCCAGAACGAAAATGAACTGCTTGCCGCAGCAGCAGACACACCCGAAGGCCATGGTGGAACCAAAGCCGCGTTGAATGTGGATCCGGCCGATCCCCAACAACCTGTTCCTGCCGATCCTCCGGATAGTGGTGGCGGAACTGAGAGCGGTCAGTAAACCACCGCTAAACCGACACTCCGAGTAATTCGTGGCGCGCCCTCACACACGGCTACGTGTTATCAGTGTGATGACCGCCACGAACACTGCGGAGCCGATAATCGACCAGATGATCGGAAAACTGGTGCCGCCAATGCGGACCGGGAACATCTCGGGCAGGCCCATCAGGCGCGCTATCCACATCCCCAGTAGCGCACCGACAAAACCGAGCGCAATCGACACGAGACAGCCGCCTCGCGAATAGCCGACGATGGCTTGTCCGAGCGATCCACAAATTCCCGCCACCAGCAAAAGTATCAGTACGTCTAACAGCGTCATTCGTTACCTCCGATCCACTCCCTTACGACTTCTTTCGGATCGCGCCGGTTGCCGTCGATCTCATAATTAAGTCGTCGCATTTCCTCGGTCGAAATCGCGTTTGCCAGCTTTGCTAAAACGTCTCGCAACGCGGGCACGCGTTGAAGTGTGTCCTGTCGCACGAGGTATACCGCTTCGTACGGCGGGAAGTAATGCTTGTCGTCGGCGAGCTGAAACAGATCCAGCGTCGCGATGCGCCCTTCAGTCGAGTTCGCCGCGATCAGGTCGACCTGACGCGATGACAGCGCGATGTAAGTCAGTGACAAATCCATCTCTCGCACTTCCGCAAATCTTAATCCGTAGGTTTTTGAGAAACCGGGATAGCCATCGTCGCGAGACATGAAATCCTGACCGAAGCCGGCGCGCCAGGTGCTCGTGTGTGGCGCGGCGTCTGAAATCGTTTGCAAATTCAGCCGGCGCGCGTCTGCCCCACGAACCAGGATCGCGAAAGTGTTTTCGAACCCGAGTGGCGCGCTCACCTCGACTTTGAACTTATCGGCGTACTCCTGTTTGGTCTGTTCGTAAACTGCCCGCGGATCGCTGATCGGCGGATGGTGGAGTATCGCCGTGTACGACGTTCCAGTGTATTCCGGGTAGAGATCGAGTGTGCCGCTGACGAGCGCATCGTGCGGGAGGTTTCCGCCTAGCTCGAAACGCCGCTCGACGGCAACTCCACGCGCTTCGAGCATCTGCGCGACGATCTCGGCGAGCAACGCAGACTCGGTGAAGTCTTTTGAGCCGACCGTGATTTTCTCCGTCTTATCCCCGAGTCCACTGCCCCGAAACATCGCAACACCAGCGACAACCAGAATTACGACCACTGCCACAGCCAACACGACTCTCGTGCGCGCGCCGCTAACTGATTTGTGTTGCGTGGAGAACTGGCGTTGCAGCAACCCAAGCGAGAAATCAGCAACGAGTGCGAGCAGCGCCGAGGACAGCGCGCCGGCGAGCAGCAGGTTGTTGTCGTACTGCCGCAGACCGCGAAAGATGTAAACGCCCAAACCACCGGCGCCGACAGCAGCCGCGATCGTCGTTACGCCGACGGCGATCACTGTAGCGACGCGAATGCCGGTGACGATCACGCCCATTGCGAGTGGCAGTTCGACCTGTCGCAACACCTGACCGTCAGTCATTCCCATTGCAACAGCCGCCTCGCGTACGCTTGGTTCAACACCGAGAATGCCCGTGATCGTGTTGCGAATGATCGGCAGGAGCGAATAAAGCACGAGCGCCACGAGCGCGCTGCGCGTGCCGATGCCGCCGATGAACGGCAACGGGATCAGAAAGCCGAAAAGAGCCAGACTCGGAATCGTCTGCATCACGTTCGCGATGCCGAGCACCGGCCCACGCAGCGCGCGATGACGCGTCAGCAGTATTCCGGTCGGCACGCCGATCACGACCGCGACTCCGATCGCGATGAACACCAGCTTCACGTGCTGACCGATCAACACGAGGAGTTCTGACCAGTTAAGCTGAAGAAACTGCCAGAAGCTCATCTGTTTTCTCCAGCGTGTCCTGTGACCGCGAGGGTGTCGAGATAGGCGCGTGCCTGCGGATTATCCGAGGCGAGGAAGCGTTCGGGCGTTTCGACGAGGAGCAGGCGGCCGCCATGCATCAGGCCGATGCGGGTGGCGAGAAGCAGTGCTTCGCGCACATCGTGCGTCACGAGAATCGCGGTCTTGCCTAAGCGCCGCGAGAGGCCTGCAAACTCGCGCTGCAAGCTCGCGCGTGTCAGCGGATCCAGCGCCCCAAAAGGCTCGTCGAGTAGCAGGAGCGGCGGATCCGCTGCCAATGCACGTGCGACGCCAGCGCGCTGTCTTTGGCCACCCGACAACTCCCTCGGATAACGCTCCCGAAACACCTCGGGCGGCAACCCGACTAAATTCAGCAACTCGTCAACCCGGTCGTCTATTTGCTCCCAGCTCAAAAGACTCGGCACGAGTCCGACGTTTCGTGCGATCGTGAAATGCGGAAACAGCCCGCCCTCCTGAATCACATACCCAATGCGGCGCCGCAACGCGATCGGGTCCCAAGCCAACGTGCTTTTTCCTTCGACCATCACCTCGCCCGACGTCGGCACCAACAAGCGATTCACGAACTTCAGCGTCGTCGTTTTGCCGGAACCCGACTCGCCGAGCAACACGAGCGTTTCACCTTTAGCAACACTCAGGTTGAGATCCGAAATAATCGGCTCCGGTGCGTTTGGTAGCGTGTAGTTGACGTTGTGAAACTGAACGAGCTGATGGTTGGGCGCAGCGTCGTTCATCTGGCAGGTCAGACCGCGAGCAGCAGATTACTACTGAAGCGTTCCTGTGAATCGAGCCACGTCCGCGTGTGTTCGAAGCCCGTCTCGTGGGCGAGGCGCGCGATGCCCGCGCGGTCGTACTTGTAAGAATTCTCCGTGTGGATCAGTTCGCCGGCTGCAAACTCGACTTCCAAATCGAGTTTTTCGATTCGGACTCGTTGCGTGAATAAACTCTCGATGTAAATTTCGATGCGCCCGGCGGCTTCATGGTAAAAAGCTCGATGCCTGAAAGCGCGCAGATCAAACGTGCCACCGAGCTCTCGATTGATTCTGGCCAGCACGTTGAGATTGAACGCGGAGGTCACACCCAACGCGTCGTTGTACGCTGCTTCGAGAATTCTTGGATCCTTCTTCAGATCGGCGCCCAGCAGCAGCGCGTCGCCTTTGTTGAGCACGGTGCGCATCGCGCGCAGAAAACGAAGCGCTTCTTCGCGATCGAAGTTGCTGATATTTGAACCCAGGAACAACGCCAACGTCCGCCGGCGCGGTTTCTTGCCGAGCTCCGCCAACCCGGCGAAATAGTCGGCAGCATAGGCTTCGATGGTCAGCCGTGGATACGACTGCAAGAGAATCCGCGAACTGCTTTCGAGCGCCGATGCCGAGATGTCGACCGGCATGAACAACAACTGCGACTGACGCCGCAACAGCGCCTCGATGACCAGCCGCGTCTTCGACGCGCTGCCGCTCCCCATTTCCACGAGCGTGATTTGTCCGTCGACTGAACCCGCGATCTCATCCGCGTAGCGTTTCAGAATCTCGTTCTCCGCCCGCGTCAAATAGTATTCGGGCAACAGACAGATGGCCTCGAAGAGTTGCGATCCGAGCTCGTCGTAGAAGTATTTCGGCAGAAACCGCTTGGGTCGCGCGGCGAGGCCTTTGCGCACGTCGTCCGCCAGATTTGCGAGCGGATCGCGCTTCACCAGGTTGTGAATAAAAAGGCGTTTATCGCGGGCGGGTTCCGTTTGTGCCAAAGCGGGTTTTCCTCGCGCGTATGATAGCCCATTATCCGCGCTTGACCACTACGCGCGCGGCGGGCAAGATCGGTCGCGATGTTTTTTAGGCAATTGTTTGTAGCGCTGTCTTTCGCGCTTTTGCTCACCATTTTTTGCGATCCCGCATACGCACAGGGATTCAAACAGGAACTCGACGCTCCGGAGAAGATCGAGTTGACTGTGCGCAATCTGGACGGGCGTGTCAGTGTTGTTGCTTCCGAGGAACAGCAGAAGAAAGTCACGGTTGACGCCAAATCGGCCGGCGACGCAATCGCTCCGAGCGACGTGAAGATCGAGTCGAACGGCGGCAGATTTGTAGTCGACGTGATACCGCGCGGCGAAAAAAACCGCATTGACGTGGTCGTCACAATTCCTGTGCGTTCAAAGGTGAGCGTCGAAGGAAAAGCCGGTGCGGTGGACGTGATTGGGAACGTCGAGTCGGCCACAGTGAAGACCGACACGGGGACGATTCACGCGGACGTGCCGCTCGACGCGCTTAAGTTTGATTTTGTTTGGGAAGCGAGCCGGCCGCGCTACATGAGCGACGTCCCGCTGCCTGAAGTCAAAGAAAAAGCCGGCGGCGCCTTCAAACTTGCCGGCCGCCTCGGCGAGAAAGACACGAAAAAAGAAGAATTGATCGCGCTCAACTTCCGCACGCAGCGCGGCGTGGTGCTCCTGAACATCGATCCGGAGATGGCGCCCGCCGATCTGCGCGAACGCCCGCTGACAGAAGCCGCGCGCGCGATCGTTCGCAGTGGCGACACTCCGCTGGTAGAAGCGATTCGAAAAGTCTCACCAAAGATGTTTGGCGATTACGCGAAGACGTTGCCGCCCCCGGAGAAACAACCGGAGCTGGTTTACCGCACGCCGCCCGGTCAGATCGTTAGCTCGGTGTCGCCGCAATTGCTGCGCTTTAACGCGAGTGTGACGGACCGCCACGGCCGTGCGATCAGCGGCATGCGCGAATCGGATTTCACAGTTTGGGAAAACGGAATCGAGCGGCGCGTGATGAACGTCGCGCCGGCAAACGAGCCGTTCAATCTCGTGTTGCTGCTCGACGTTTCCGGCAGTGTCCAGGAGCGAATGGACTTCATTCGCAAAGCAGCGCGTGACTTTTTGCGCACCGCGAGCCCGCAGGATCGAATCTCCATCATCAGCTTTCGCGACGACATTCAGGTGATTTCCGATTTCAGTACTGACCGGCAGATGCTCTCGCGCAAGTTGGACGAGATCGACGCGGGCGGCGGCACCGCGCTCTACGACGCGCTCGGTTACGTCTTGAGTGAACCGTTGCGGCGCCTGCGCGGCGACCGCACTGCGATCGTCGTCATGTCTGACGGAGACGACAACAAGTCGTTCCTGCCGTTTCCGGCGATTCTCGAAGCGCTGTCGGAATCCGGCGCGCTGGTTTATCCGTTGTACGTTCCTTCAGGCCTGATTCCGGAAGCGAGCGTGCCGCGTCCGGAGATCACGATCGATCCTTTGCGCACGCGGTATCTGACGTTGACGACGCGGGCGGAAGACGAAGGACGCAAACTCGCTGCTGCTTCGGGTGGCATTTACTACCCAATTCGCCGGATCGAAGATTTGCAGACGGCTTACGACGACGTCGTGGCGCAACTGCGTTCGGCTTACACGATCACCTACGCGTCAAACTCGGTTTCGATTGCTCCGCGGGTGCGCGTGCGCGCAAATCGCGACGGCGCTTCCGTGCGGCTCAGCCCGGTGGTTGGTTTGAACACGCCCTGAAGAAGTTCCCCGATGAACCAACCTCTTTTCAATGCGCTTTTCGACGAAACAGAACGTAAACCGCTAACCGTCTCCCAACTCACCAACTCGATCCGCATCTCGCTCGAATCGCGCTTCGCGTCCGTGTGGGTCGAGGGCGAGATTTCCAACTTCAAGGACCACTCGTCAGGCCACTGGTATTTCACACTCAAAGATCAGAACGCCCAACTGCGCGCGAAATGTTTTCGTTCGACGAACACGCGCATTCGCTTCCGGCCGGCGAACGGTTTACACGTGCGTGCGCGTGGAAAGCTTTCGGTCTACGCGCCACGCGGTGAGTATGAGCTGGTTGTTGACGCGTTGGATCCGGTGGGCGCCGGCGCGTTGCGGATCGCGTTTGAACAGTTGCGTGATCGACTGCAAGCGGAAGGTTTGTTTGCGAAGGAGTTGAAACGGCCGTTGCCGGTTTTTCCCCGTCGCGTCGGCATCGTGACTTCGCCAACCGGCGCCGCAATTCGCGACATTCTTAACGTGATCTCACGCCGCACCCGCACGGTGCACGTGTTGTTCTCACCGGCGAAGGTGCAGGGCGACAGCGCCGGGCCATCCATCGCACGCGCGATTCAATTCATCAACCAGTATCACGAGCGCGCGCTGCGCGAGGGACGCACGGCGGATCTGGTGGATGTTTTGATTGTCGGACGCGGCGGCGGCTCGACCGAAGATCTCTGGGCCTTCAATCAGGAGGAGGTCGCGCGCGCGATTCGGAAGTCGATGATTCCCGTCATTTCGGCGGTGGGCCACGAAACCGATTTTACGATCGCGGATTTTGTGGCCGACATGCGCGCGCCGACGCCGTCCGCCGCGGCCGAGCTCGTTGCCGCGCGGGAAGACCAGCTCTGTTCCGCGTTGGACCAACTCGGCCGGCAGATGAACCGTTTGCTGCGCTTTCGGATTGTC
>DASUOZ010000071.1:0-4928 GCA_036276375.1 Pyrinomonadaceae bacterium
CGCTGGCATTCTCCACGACGTTCAGAGCGAATCGCGAGAACGCATTGCTGGGAATCCCGGCTAACTTCTTTGTCGCGAATCCGAATGCCGCCGGCATTACGCTTCTCGGCAACGACTCAATGTCCAACTACCACTCGCTGCAAGCCGAAATCCGGCGCAGGTTCTCTGGTGGTCTTCAGTTCCAGGCTGACTACACGTTCAGCAAGGCGATGACCGACGCTCCAGGCGCGTTGGGCAACAACCAGAGCGACCTGACCTCGTGGCGAACTCTGCGCGATAAGCAGTTGGATTACATGCGCTCAGCGCAAGACCAGACTCACCGCTTCGTATTCAACTCAATCTACGACCTGCCGTTCGGCAGAGGCCGCAGGTATTTGAGCAATGCGAACGGATTAGTCGATCGCACTCTGGGCGGTTGGACAGTCGGCTCCATCGTCGTTTGGGCGACCCGTCCACCGTGGTTCATCAACTCGAACCGCACCACCGTTAACCAGTTCAACTCTGGTAACAACCCCGCGGATCTCGTTGGCATCAGCTTTGAGGAGTTCAAGAAGAACGTAGGTGTCTTCCGTCACCCGACGGGTATCTACTTCATCAACCCCGAACTGCTGGACATCGTGACGAATCCAACGACCGGTGCGTTTGTGAGCTCGCGTCTTAAGCCGGGTCTAATGGCCGCGCCGGCCCCGGGCTTCTTCGGTAACTTCCCGATGAATTCACTCAATGGTCCGCGTTTCTTCAACATGGACGCGAGCCTCGTGAAGCGCATCCCGATTACTGAAACAGTCAAGGGCGAACTCAAGACGACGTTCATCAACATCTTCAACAATGCGAACTTCGTCTACAACGGTCAGGCGTTTGACTCGACCAGCTTCGGTCGTGTCACCGCCCAGAGTGGTAGCCCACGCGTTATCCACTTCACGCTGAAGGTTACGTGGTAAGTAAAGACACGTGAATAACCAGGAGGAGCGGCTCGCAAGGGTCGCTCCTCTTTTTTGTGCGCTTTATTCGACTTGACTCGCTATACTGCTCACGAAGCATTCGTTTGAGTTTCTACGCACCCGCTGATCGATGTCCGCCGCACTTTCGCCAGGTCAACTACCGCTTGCGCCTCTCGGCGCCGGCGATCTGATCGACCGCGCCGTCAGGCTCTATCGCCGTCACCTCTTTGTGCTGATCAGGACGGCCGCGCCGCCCGTAATCATCGCTGCCGCAGCTTGGATCGTATGTTGGTATTCCTTTCAGCGCATGTTTCTCACGGCCGACATGACGGATCTGTTTGTGTACAGCATACTCGCCGGCGTTTCTTTCTGCGTAATGATGGGCGGCTACTTGTTTACGCTCGTCGTGATGGGTGGAGCAACGCGTACGCTCGTCGCTCATTTGCTGCGCAACGAGCCCGTAACTGCTCGGGCTACTTACGCTGCGGTGCGCGCCCGTTTTTGGGGACTACTCGGCGCGTCGCTGGTGGTGCTCATTTGGATTTCGATCTCGCTAAGTGCGGTATGGGTCGTGTGGTACGTCCTGCTGTTGATGGTGTCGTTGCTGGTGCTGGTGACGAGTGTTGTCGCTACCTGGCTGGCGGCCATCGTCGGTATTGTTTCCGGTTTGGCGGCGATGGGCGTCGGACTTTGGCTGTTCTTTTTCATCGTCGGGCGAGTGGCTTACGTGCCGCAGGTGATGTTGGTCGAAGGCAAAGGCGTGTTTGAAGCGTTCAGCCGCAGCTTTTCTTTAGCGCGCGGGAACGTGCGGCGGTTGATGGCGATGACGCTTTTTACAACCTTCGGTACTTACTCCGCTCTGATGGTTCTTTTGCTTCCACTCGGCTGGTACGGTTATCTCAACGGAATCGATCCCTTCAACTCAGCGCAGTGGCCGGCGTGGTATTCCATCGCCAACAGCGTGCTTGGCCCGTTGAGCTCGATCCTGTTGACTCCCGTCTGGATGCTCGGTCTTTCGTTGCTCTACGTCGACGAGCGCGTGCGGCATGAAGGTTACGACATCGAACTGATGGCCGCTCGGCAGCTTGGCGAGTTGCCGGATGTAAACGTCTCGTCGCCTTTCGGTACCGCTCTCTCGTCAATCTCCGGCAAAAAACAACCACCACCTGCGCCGCCAGTTTCGAGGTCATCTGGTACTATGCTGAATCTCACTTGACGATGGTGATGCTTCAGGGCCGAACCAAAATAAATTCCCGTCTTCGTTGGTTACTCACCGCGCTGCTTCTGATCGTCCCGGCCACTGCCGGCGCTGACACCCTTCGTTCAGACGAATATCAAAACGAGTTAAACCGGGCCATTGGCGCTCTCGAGTCTCTTCAGGCGATCGACTCAGAAGAATTTCCTCGCGCCTATGAGGAGCAGTTTCACCAGACGATAGCCACAGTTCGTGACGCAATTCCTGAAAAACAGACAGTGCAGGCGAGTGACGAAGTTTGCGAAGTCGACAATGCCTGGCTGCACGCCACGCTTGAAGAGTTAATAACGTTAACTCCCAAGGACCGTGAAAGACGAGTCTGGCAGCTCCTCGAGCGGCTAAGAGCCCTCGCGGAACGAGTTGCCTACGAACGGAGAGCAGCCAACGAGAACGACAATAAGGTTTACACAAAAGGAAAGCTCGAGAGCATTCTTGCGCGACCCGAATATGCAACCGAAGAGCGTGGGCGAAACGCGCTGACGCGATTGTTCCAGGAGTTCATTCGCTGGCTCCAACAGTTTCTGCCGGGACCGATCAAGCTCGCGCCCGGTGGCTCGAAGTGGATGACGGTCGTGGCTCAGGTGGTCGTGCTGATAGTTGCCTTGTTGGTGGTCCTCTACGTCGTCCGGATTTTGTTCCGACGGTTCAGCGGTAAGCGAGGGACGCGTGCGCCGAAAAAACGGAAGGCCCGCATCGTGCTCGGCGAGCAGTTGAAACCCGACGATACCTCGACCGACTTACTCGCTGAAGCGGACGCTCTGGCGCGCCGGGGTGAGCTCCGCGCCGCGATTCGCAAAGCGTACATCGCGATGCTCGTTGAGCTGGGCGACCGAAAAGTGATTACTCTCGCGCAGCATAAAACGAATCGCGATTACCTGAACTCCGTCAGAAGTAGTCCCGTGCTGCACTCAACGATGCGCGGGCTCACTGACAGGTTTGAGCGCCACTGGTACGGCTTCGCGGAAGCCACCCAGACTGACTGGCTCGACTTCCGTTCGGGTTATCAAACAGCGCTGCAAAACCAAAGCTGATCACGATGCGCCAGCGACTCACAATCATTCTGACCTTCGTCGTGATCATCGGCGCGCTTGTGGTCATCAACACATTTTCTTACGTCAAACAGGAGAAGCTTCCGGACTCGGAAATCTTTCCCAACCGGTCGACCTATAACTCAGGCGCCACCGGCACGCGTGCGTTGCACGATTTCATGACCGAGTCGGGTTACAAAGTGATGCGCTGGCGTGAGGCTCCGGACAAGTTGTTGGGCCAGGCAGGCGCCGGCGTTACGACATTTGTAGTCATTACCCCGACCAGGCTGCCTTTTACTGATGAGCAGAAGGAAGCTCTACATAAATGGATCTTTCGCGGTGGCTGTTTTGTGCTGATATCGCGTCAGCCCGACCTCACGCGTGGCGCTGCTCCGGGCGGCTGGGCTCTCTCGTCGAAGACGATAGATTTTCCTAATCTCGATACGGATCCGGCCAACGTCGGCAAGATGACAGAACACGTGACTGCGCTGAAGCCGGTTCAGCCCACCAGCTTGACTCATAACGTCGCGACGGTGCTGCCGTCGCGCTTTGCCGCACGCTTCACGCTCACGCCCGCGATACCCGAACCGCCGAAGGGTTTTGGTATCGGCCCCGCCAAGCCCACTCCGATTCTCGGCGCGCCGGATGATGAAGAGCCATGGCCTGATGAAGGGATCGCTGAGTCAGATGAAGAACCGCCGCCTCCGGCCGTCGCCCCTGATGAGAGCGTAGAGACTGAGAGTTCTATTGCGCCGGTGGTGCACATCGCCGACGACAGCGGAGCGTTGCTCGTTGATTATGTTTACGGTTATGGCCGGATTGTGATGTTGAGCGACCCTTTTATGGTGACGAATGCCGGCATCCGTTCCAACGACAACTTACAACTGGCGATCAACACCCTAACGACGTTCGAAGGACTGATCGCCTTCGACGAGTATCATCAGGGCCGCGGCGTCACGCGCAATGCGTTTGCCAGTTACTTCTCCGGTACGCCGGTGTTGGCGATTGCCGGACAGATCGTCCTTTTGATCCTCTTGATACTTTGGACAAACGCGCGGCGCTTCGCGCGCCCCTTGCCTTTGGCGCAAGTGGACCGTCGTTCCAGCCTGGAGTTTGTCGCGTCGATGGCCGAGCTCCAGGAACGTTCGCGAGCGTTCGATCTGGCCATCGAAAACATCTACTCGCGCACGCGTCGAGTGCTCGCCCGCTACGCGGGACTCAATTACAACAGTTCACGTTCGGAAATCGCCACGAGCATCGCGTCGCGCTCGAACATCGATGCGCATCAACTGGAAACGTTGATGCGGCAGTGCGAAGAAGTCATCAACGGTCAGCCAATCAACTGGCGGCAGGCAGTAGATCTCGTCAGACGATTGCGTGAGCTCGAAAGAAAACTCGGCTTGCGGATGCGTTCGCGCGACGTCCGCCAGGCTGCCGAAAACATCTGACGAAACGAGGTCAACAAACCAACGAATGTCCGAATCAGTCTCCGCCACAATTGCTCATATCAAAAACGAATTGCAAAAGGTAATCGTCGGCCAGGACGCCGCCATCGAACAGATTCTGATCGTGTTACTGGCCGAAGGCCACGCTCTGATTGAAGGCGTGCCCGGCACCGCGAAGACGCTGACCGTAAAAACACTTTCGCGCATCATCAACGCCGGCTTCAGTCGCATCCAGTTCACTCCCGACCTGATGCCGTCG
>DASUOZ010000072.1:0-3306 GCA_036276375.1 Pyrinomonadaceae bacterium
TTTGAGTGTTAAAGACCGAAGCCGCAGACCCCGCGCTCCGGCCGGCCAGTAGTAGCACGAAACGATCAGTTTGTACATGGGGGAGCCCGTTAATTTCGCCGTTTATTCTTTTGTTCGCGTTCGAATCAATTAAACGTGCAATACGGCCCCAATCCCACTTTCCTGCGGCGCTATCCGCATGGCCTGCTCGATGCCGTCAAAAGCAGCGTCCAACGTCTTTTCATCGGCTAAGTAAACCAGGCGGAAATAGCCGTCTGCCGGGTCACAACCGAACCCGGAACCATGGACCACCAGCACGCCGGAGGCTTCCAGCAGATCGAGTGCAAACTGTTCGTCCGTGCGGCCGCCAAGATGGTCCGTCTTCACCATTAGATAGAACGCGGCTTCCGGCACCACGCAGCTTAAGCCTTCAATCGAGGCGATTCGAGCGGTCGCCAGGTCACGCCGGATCTTGATCTCCCGGAGGAAATTGTTGATGTAGTCACGGCTGCTTTCGAGAGCGGGAGCCACGGCATACTGCGCCGGCGTCGGTGAACACAGACGGCCGCCGGCGAGTTTGACTACCGCGTCGGCGATGCCGCCCATGCGTTCCGGATGAGTGAAACGTAACCAACCGATGCGCCAGCCGGAAAGCATGTGCGTCTTCGACAAGCTCTCGAGCGTCACCACCGCGGCGCCAGTCTCCTTTGCCAGCACTGAGGCGGCAGTCGGCGCGGTGGTGAAACACAACTCGCGATAGACCTCGTCGCTGATGACGAGCAGATCGCGTTCGGCGGCGAGTGCGAGTAGTTCGCGGGTGGTGTTGTCCGGCGTGATCGAACCGGCAGGATTACTCGGATTGATCAAAACAATCGCGCGTGTCTTGTGGTTGATCAGCGAACGAACTTCCTCGACGGAAGGATGCCAACCATCCTGCGGTTGCAAATGATAATAACGAATTTGAGCTCCCAACTTGCCGACGATGGCCGGATAGATTGGATAACCGGGCGCCGGCAACAACACCTCGTCACCCGGATTGACGAGCGCGGTGAGCGTCAGGTCCGCTGCTTCTGACGCTCCCGAAGTGACGATCACGTCTTTAGTTTCGGTCGGCGAACCAAGCGCAGTCGCATAACGCGCGATCGCCTCGCGCGCTTCCGGCAACCCCGAAGAATGCGAGTAACCGGTAAATTTTTCCCGGACCGCGCGGTTCACGGCCTCAATGACATAGTCCGGCGGCCGGAACCCAAACGACTGCGGATCGCCGATGTTCAAATAGATGACGCGGCGGCCTTTGCGTTCGAGTGCTTCGGCGGCGCGGACAACGTTACGGATGGCGTACTGGAAGTTGGTAGCTCGTTCTGACGGGTGAATCATGGCCCGTCATTGTAAGAGATTCTAGTGCCTACCCCAAAACCGCGGTGACGGGATCATGTGGGCCTTTGAGGTGTTCGATGAAGGAGCGCAACTTTTCCAGCTGCTCGTCAGTGAGGTTCGAGAAACGCAGGCCAAAACCTACCGGTACTTGCAGATGTGCGACTTCTCCGCTCAACTCGAGCCACGCGCCGTCGGGAAGCTGGACGCGGAAGGTCAGCGGCTCGCCGATGTAGCTTTCGCCGGTAGTGTCGACAAAGCAGCCGCCTTCAGAGAGGTCCGTGATGCGCGCCGGACGGCTTCCGTGTCCGTCCCAAACGGCGTCAAGCGAGACTTCCATTCGCGCTTCGGTCCGACGTTCGCTCATATTCATCTCTGACTGGGAACAGTTGCCGGGCTAGACTGAGGTCCGGCCACTGTTGGTCGACGTCCTGATTTTATATCATGACCGACCATGTTCAAACCTAAAACTGAAGTTCAAACCGTAGCTGAGATTAGACAACAGTTTCCGGCCCTCGAACGAGTCCACAATGGCTATCCCGTCGCCTACTTCGACGGCCCCGGTGGCACGCAAGTCCCGCGATACGTCGTCGAGCAGATGAGCGACTATCTCTATCATCACAACGCCAATACCCACTGGGCTTATCCGACCAGTGCGGAGACCGATGCCGCGATCGAGCATGCACGCGAAGTCTGCGCGGAGTTTCTGAATGCCTCGGCTACCGAGATTGCGTTTGGCGCAAACATGACGACGCTGACGTTTCATCTGTCGCGGGCGCTGTCCCTGAACTGGTCGGCCGGCGACGAGATTATCGTCACGGAACTCGACCATCACGCGAACATCGACCCCTGGCGTCGGCTGGCCGTGGAACGTGGCGTAACGATTCGTACGGTCCGTTTGGACACGGAGACCGGCGAACTCAACTACGACGACCTCGAGCAGTTTATCGGACCGAAGACGCGTCTGGTCGCCGTCGGCGCCGCGTCAAACGCGCTCGGCACCATCAACGACCTGCCGCGCGTGATCGAGTCGGCCCATAACGCCGGCGCACTCGTGTTTGTTGACGCCGTGCACTACGCGCCGCACGCGCTGCTCGACGTGCGCGCATTGAATTGCGATTTCCTCGGCATGTCGGCTTACAAATTTTACGGGCCGCACGTCGGCATACTGTGGGCGAAAGCGTCGCTGCTGAGCGAGATCAATTTTCCGAAGCTCGTGCCGTCGCCTGATTACATTCCGGAGAACGCCGAGACGGGCACGCAAAATCAGGAAGGAATGGTCGGCGCCGCCGCGGCGATCGAGTTTCTGGCGTCGCTCGGAAGCAAAGCGACGTTGCGCGAAAACCTGCACAGCGTGTTTCCGGAGCTGCACGCGCGGAACATGCGCTTGTTCACGCGCTTGTGGGACGGTTTGAGTTCTCTGCTGGGCGTAACGCTTTATGGTTTGCCGCCGGATGCCGCGCGGACGCCGACGCTTGCCTTCACGCTCGCCGGTCGAACGTCGACCGAAGCGGCGCGTAGGTTGGCTGCGAAGGGACTGTTTCTATCGCACGGAGATTTCTACGCGTGGACGGTCGTGCAGCGCTACGGTCTCGAGCCGGAAGGATTCATCCGCGCCGGTTGCGCGTGCTACACGAATGAAGAGGAGATCGATCGCTTACTTAACGGCGTTGACGAAATCCGCTAGCAACCCGTAAGCGGTGCTTTGCAGGTTTGGGCGGTGCGAGACGATCGTGAGACCGGGAATCGTGTCGAGTTCGAAATGAATCGCGAGCGATGTTCCGCGGACGTTGCCGAGCGGATCACTCGCCGCGATCTGTTCGGGCCGGACTGTGGCTGTGACCGAGCCGTCAGCATTAACGACAGCGCGGCTCAGGAGTTTGTACGGTCTGCCTTCCGCGCGCGCTGCTTGTAACGTCGACGGCGCCAGGTTGCGTATTCCGTCGCGGCGCA
>DASUOZ010000073.1:0-2504 GCA_036276375.1 Pyrinomonadaceae bacterium
CCTGAGCGCAAGCTTGGCCATGATGAAATTCGTGGCGGCCGGAACGCCGAAGAAGTCGACGAAAATGGCTTCGGCGTCGAGTGTGTTCAGGTCGGGTAACAGGCCGAGAACGCCTTTGGAGCGTAACAGTTTGACCATCGAGCGCGCGGCGGAGAGTTTGTCGATGGTTTTGTTGCCAAACCTGATGCGCACGCGATCGATCAGGTCTTCGATTCGCGGGTTGTCGATACGGCGAACGAGAAAGCTGAACGGATGGCCAAAGAGCGCCGGTCCGAAGCTCGTTAACTCCCAGGCGCCGAGATGCGCGGTGAAGAGAATCAGGCCGCTGTTCATGTGCGCCTTGGCGGCCTCGAGGTGTTCGAGGCCGTGCGGTTCAGTCAGGTTTTGCAGTTCTTCGAGCGAGCGGGTGGAAAATTGGCTAAAGAAGCCGAGTTGCCGGCCGAGATTGTCGAAGCACTCGCGAAGCAGCTGGGCGCGTTCTTCTTCGGACTTTTCTGGAAACGCGAGCTGTAGGTTCGTGCGGCCTGTTTTGCGCAAGTTTGACGCGAGTACATATGCGAGTTTGCCCATCATTCGTCCCGCCGCCAACGCTGCGGGCGGGGGCAAGTGGCCGAGAGTGGCGAGGACGGACTTAGCCGCCGCGTATTCCAGGAAGGTTTGTAGCTTTCCTTGTTTCGCCATGGGGGCAGCGGCAGTGTAGGCGATGTATGAAGGAACCACCAACCGCGTTAGTGGGATTGGAATTTGGAGGTTGGTGTTGCGGGAGGGAGTGTATGAGGGAACGACCAACTGCGTTGGTGGGATTTGGCTCCCAACTAGCTTCGGGAGTGCGGCCTGTCCCTGTTATCGGTGGCGGCGTTTCTGATATAGTTCGAACGCGCCGCGACAGGTTTTCGTACAGTCATTCAGTTGAGCGCTCGCGTGCGGCAAGTTCTCCTCCTCAACATTTCGCATAGATAGGAGCTGGATGGAAAAGCGCCGGATTCTCATCGTCGACAACAACGATGAGTTGCGTCTTCTGCTCGAACAAGTTCTTGGGGGACTCGGCCACGATGTGGTCGTCACCGGTGAACGAGCGAAAGCGCTGCGCCGGGACGACCTCGACAGCTTCGATCTCATCATCAGCGACTTATCGGAAGCCGAAGTAAACGGCGAACCCATCAGCGAGCACCACCGCAAGCACCTCGTTACACCGCTCAGCACCCACGGCGCCAGTCCGGAGATCATCAAGGCTTTCAAGCTGGGCGCCGCAAACTACCTGCGGTCGACGTACGACCGCGACGAAATGCGCGACATCGTCGAAAAGACTCTCGCTTACAAACTGCGTTACGTTGACGACCCGAACGTCCTTTCCCACGTTCACGAAAAGATCGAATTTGAGCTGCCCAGCGATTTGGCGCTGATGAACGGCGTGCTGGAGTATTTACAGGAACGCGTGGCCAAGCTCGGCTTGATCAAACCCGAGCGTTCAAACCTCTTTGTGGCGCTCGACGAAGCATTCGTAAACGCAGTCAAACACGGCAACAAGAACGATCCCACCAAACTCGTGCGCATCACCGCGGAATTAACTCCCGAGGAGGCGAGCTTCACGGTCGAAGACGAAGGCGAGGGCTTCGACATCAACCAGATTCCCGACCCGTGCGATCCTGCAAACCTCTTCAGAACGTCAGGTCGAGGCGTGCTCCTCATCTACAACATCATGGATGAAGTTGAGTACAATGCGCAGGGTAATCGCGTAAAGATGGTGAAGCGGCCGGATTTAGCCGCTGATGAACACGGAAAGACACGGACAGACTCAGACCAGTGTTGTTAATAAGTCCGTGTTAGTCTGTGCTAGTCCGTGGCTCCAATAACCCTGACGACAAACACGCCTGACAACTCATTTTGGCGCGAATGGCGCTGGTGGGCGCCACCGGCACTGATCGCGCTCGCGCTCGTGCTCTATTTCGTCGATCCGTTTATCGGCGACTGGGACGGCATGGATTACACGATGCTGTCGATCGCGGGTTACCCGTCGTCGATGGCGTTGGGCCGCAATCTTTTCATCTTCAGCAACCACTTTCTCTACGAGGTCGGGCGCGGGCTGTTTGGCGTGGAGCCGGAGCACGCGTATCTCATCTTCAAGTACGCAGTCGTGGCCCAGGCGCCGCTCGCCATCATCGCGTGTTGGATTCTGGCGCGTGATATCAGTGGCTCGGTGTACACGGCGACGATCGCCGCTTTGCTGATCACGTTTTCGCCGGTGTTTGTGCTCTACGGTGGACAGGTGATGACCGACGTGCCGTCGGTGCTGATCCTGGCGACGTCGGTGGTGATCCATCTGCGCGGCGTGCGGCAGCGGAAACTCTGGATGATTTTGCTCGGCGCAGGTTTGCTGGGACTCGGCGTTAACTTGCGCGAGACGATTGCGTTCTACATGCCGTGGCTGGTGCTAGCGCCGTTTGTTTTTGGTTGGAAGTTTCAAAAGCGTGATGTGCTTTACATCGTCGCATCGTGTGTGGTGT
>DASUOZ010000074.1:0-3950 GCA_036276375.1 Pyrinomonadaceae bacterium
CGGCAATTCTTCGGGCTCGCCGTCGCTGGTGAGATTCAGACTGCGATCGAAAAACACAGCCATGTCGCTGAAGACCTGGTTCTGGTTTTTCCAGTCAGTGAAGTTGGCGAGGTTGATGACGTTCTGGTCCGTCCGGCCGCCCTGGCGCTTTTCCCAAACGAGCACGAGGTTTTCCGGATCGGAGTAAGGAAAGGAGCGCAGCAACACTGCGTTGACGACGCTGAAGATCGCCGTGTTCGCGCCGATGCCGAGCATGAGCGCAACGATCGCCACGATCGTCACGGTAGGGCTCTTCAACAGCATTCGTGCGCCAAAACGAATGTCCGTCAGCAGAGTAGCCATAAGCTCACCTCCAAGCCAGCCACAGATTTCACAGAGTCTTTTCTGCGTAATCTGTGGATTGCCTCACTCGCAGCGCAGCGCGTCCATCGGATCGACTTTCGTCGCGCGCCATGCCGGTATGTAACAAGCCAGCAAACCAACAAGGCCCAACAGCACCGCCACGACCGCAAACGTGAACGGATCTTTCGCGGTCACGCCAAACAACAAACTCGCTAACAGTCGCGAGGCGGCATACGCTCCGGCCAAGCCGAGCGCGAGCCCGAGGAAGATCAACAGCGATCCCTGCTTGACGATCATCAACAACACGTCACGCGATTGCGCGCCGAGCGCAAGCCGAATGCCGATCTCGTTAGTGCGTTGGGCCACCGAATAACTCATCACGCCGTAAAGCCCCACCAATGTCAGCACCAGCGCGACGCCCGCGAAGATCGAGAGCAGCGTGGTGCTGAAACGCGGCGTCGCGACGGATGAAGACAAGTACTCACGCATCGTCTTCACGCCAAACAGCGGCAGGTCAGCGTCCATTGCCGCCACTTCCTTCGTCATGCCGGAAACAAGACTGTGCGGGTCGTTCAACGTCTTGACCACGACAGTCATTTGGGAAAACGGTATTTGCGTTTGCGGAACGTAGTAAGCCGGCTTCGGCTCGGCATTGAGACTACGATTGCGGATATCGGCTGCCACACCGACGATTTCCCGATAGCTCTCGTCCTCATCGTCATAGGTCGAGATGCCGGGACGCATGCGCTTTCCGATCGGGTCTTCGTTCGGAAAATATTGCCGCGCAAACTCCTCGGTAACGATCACGACCGGTGGCGAACCGTGCTGATCGCGGTCGTTGAAATCGCGACCCTTAACAATCGGAATTCCCATCGTGCGGAAATAATCGACGCCGGTGAAGAAGATGTCGGCCGAAGGCTCGTCCTTTGGCGCGACCTCGCGTCCTTCGATCTGAAAAGAGATCATGAAGCGGTCGTTGCTCAGCGGGAGCGGAAGAATCGTACTTGCCGATTGCACGCCCGGCGAAGACTCGAGTCGCTTTTTCAAGTCGCTAAAAAACTTGCCTTGCTTGGCAGCGTCGTATCTCGTCTCGGGCAAGCCGAGGTTGAACGTCAACACGTTGTCGGGCTGAAGACCGCTGTTCACGTTTTGCAAACGCCACAGACTCTGGATCAAAAGTCCCGCCGCAACCAGCAGCACGACCGCGATCGCCAGCTCGCTGACCACCAGCACACTCCGCATGCGATTGCGTCGCGCGCCTTCACTCCCGCTGCGGCCGCCTTCTTTCAACGACTCAACCAGCTCCGTCTTCGAAGACTGAAACGCCGGAACGAGGCCAAAAATCAGTCCGGTGAGAACGGAAACACCGAGCGTAAAGCCGAGCACACGCCAGTCGATCGCGACGTGCACCGCCCGCGGAATGTCTTCCTTGCCCAACGCAATCAACAAATCGGCCCACCACACAGCAAGCAGCAATCCGACTGCTCCTCCGACTAGCGAAAGCAAGATGCTTTCGGTGAGCAACTGGCGGATCACGCGCCAGCGGCTCGCGCCCAGCGCCGTACGAACGGCGATCTCTTTGTGCCGGCTAGTGGCGCGCGCGAGCAGCAAGTTGGCAACGTTTGCACACGCGATCAAAAGCACGCACGCGACCGCGCCAAACAGAATCAACAACGCGGGACGAATGTCGCCGACTAAAACGGTCAACGCCGATTCCAGTCGTAAGCCTTTGTGCGTGTTTGTGTCGGGATAGGATTGTTCGAGACGCGCGGCGATCGCGGACAGTTCACTTTGCGCTTGTTGCTCCGTAACGTTCGGCTTGAGACGGCCGAGCACGCGCAGGAAATGTGCGCCTCGCGCTGCAGTCACCGGAGTTTTGCCGCTCGCATCACCGGCGATCGTGGTCCATAACTCTACCGGCTCGTTTTGAATCGGAAACTCAAACGAGTCGGGCATCACGCCGACAACTGTGAAACTGACGCCATCGAGTGTGATCGCTTGATTCACGATCGACGGATCGGAGCCAAACCGTTTGCGGAAGAGTTGCTCGCTGATAATCGCGACTCGGCCGGCGCCCGACGGTTTGTCTTCGTCGGGTACGAACACGCGGCCGTGCAGGGGTGCAACACTCAATACCCTGAAAAGATCGGCAGTGGCGACGAGGCCCTGCAAGCGCACCGGGTCGCCACGGCCGGTCATGACAAAATCAGCGCTGTGGTAACAAGCAACGTGCTCGAAGACGGTACTCTGCGAGCGCAGATCGAAGAAGTTTGGGTATGAGTGAGACCCACGAATACCGCCGCGCTGTGTGTCCGTCTCAAACAGCGCTACGAGTGACTCCGATGCCGGAAACGGCAACGGACGCAACAGCACGGCATTTACGACGCTGAAGATCGCGGTGTTGGCGCCGATGCCGAGCGCGAGCGCGATCGTGGCGACGATGCTGAGGCTCGGCGATTTGAGCAGCATCCGCAGACCAAACTTGATGTCCTGAATCAATGTTTCCATTTCAGTTCTTTCATTCCGGTTATTTCATTTTCGGTTCTAAATCCCTTTTCCCCTCTACTCGTACCTGAGCGCTACCAACGGATCTACGTGCGTCGCTCGCCTCGCCGGAATCCAGCACGCAACCAACGCGACTGCAATCAATCCCACCGAAACACCCACAAGCGTCACAACGTTGTTCGCCTCAACACCAAACAGCAACGACTCCATCACGCGGGAAAGCGCGACGGACGCACCGGCGCCAACCAGCACGCCGACAGCAACGAGCACCACGCCGCGGATCATGATCAACTTAAAGACATCGCGACGCTGCGCGCCCAGTGCGACACGAATGCCGATTTCGCGCGTCCGGCGCGCCACCGAAAACGTCAACACACCGTAGAGCCCCAGCGCCGTGAGCAGCGTCGCCAATAAACCGAACGCCGACGAAAGCCACGTTACGAGTCGCTCCTGGACCAGCGACTCGTCGATTTCCGTCCCCAGCGTTTTCACGTTGTAGAGCGGCAGATGCGGATCGATCACTTTCAACTCCGCCCGCAGCGATTCAGCCACTATCGAAGGATCAGTTTCGGTCTTAACGTGCAGCGTGAGATTCAGGAGGACCTTTTCCTGTGTCGTCGGAAGGTAGAAATGACGCCGCACGCTGTGACGCAGAGTGATGTACTGCGCGTCCTTCACCACGCCGACGATCGTCCGATCGGGAACGTCGTCGAGACCGATCTTCTTTCCGATCACGTTCGTCGTGCCGAAGAAGTGTTTAGCCAGGCGCTCATTGACGATGATGACCTGCGGGCTTCCCATCCGATCTTCCGCGGTGAAATCACGCCCGGCGACGAGCGGAATCTCGAGCGCCTTGAAGTAATCGGTCGAGACCCACGTCGCGTCGCACGACATTCGCTCACCTTCGCGCGGCGTGTAGCCTTCGACGACGATGCCGATTTGATCCCAACTGCCGGAAAGCGGCGAGTCAGTGGCGAAACTGGCAAACTTCACGCCCGGCAGCGAGCGAGTGCGCGTGAGCAGCTCGTTGAAGAAGTTTGCGGATCGTTCCAGCGAGTAACCGTTAAGCGAGGGATTCACACTTGCGAGCAACACGTTCTCTT
>DASUOZ010000075.1:0-2986 GCA_036276375.1 Pyrinomonadaceae bacterium
ATTCTGAAACCTCATCAACGACGAGCGGACGATCGCCGCGAAGAATGATGGTGATCGCTGCCGGCTGAATTTCAGACTGAGCTTGGGCGCAAATAGATCCGCAGACCAGGAGTAATAGTGTTAGCGGAAGTTTTTTGCCCACGGACAACACGGATTTTACGTTTTCGGTGCGAAATATCCTACGCGCGTATGCGACCGAAACGCAGGGTTCGCTGTCTCGACGCGCACCCGGCGGAAACTGCCGTCGCGCGCTTTGTTCAGGGGCGTGAAGTAGAGCGCGTACTGGTGTCGTAGTTCTTCGGCGACTTCGGCATAGGTCGATTCGAGCGCGTCGAAAGTTTTCGGTTTGTACAGCCGGCCGCCGGTGGCCAGGGCCAGTTGGGCCAGGTTCTGTTCGCTGCGATCGAGCACGCGCAAGCCTTCGCGCAGATCTTCGACACGGAGTTGATTGAACTGCGCGGCGCCGCCCGTGGCGCTGAGCAACTGGTCGAGCTCGGCGCGTTTGTTCGCGCGCGAGATTTCCGTGTTACTGACGACGTAAACAGTCACTTGCGCCTGAATCAAAGCTTGCAGCGCGGCTTCCAGCGTCGCCATGCCGCGGCCGCTGTCGATGCCGTCCGACAGGACGATCAACGCGCGCCGTGATTTCGTAACCGTGCCAAACTGCTCGCGCGACGCAAGTAGTAGCGCATCGTTAAAGCGCGTGAACATGCCCGCATCGATGCGATTCAAAGCGCGCCTGAGTTGAAACCGGCTCTTGGTCCAGTCCTGAAGCAGCTCAACGCGATCGTCAAACTTGATCAGGCTAATGCGATCGTCTGCCTGGAGACGGGCAGCAAAGCCTTCCGCCGCGCGCCGGAAGTCGTCGAGATTGTTGGCGACCGACGACGACGCATCAACCATCAGCACCACGTCAACCGGCACCTGGCGCAACGCCAGATCGCTGAGTGGCTGTAACCGGTTGTCTTCGTAAACGCGAAAATCGCTGCGAGTTAGATCATTAATCAGGCGACCAGAGGCATCACGCACCGTGACCGGGAACATGACTTCAGTCGTGTCGACGGAAACGACATCGCCCGGGCTGACTTCCTGTTCCGGTCGTTCCTTGAGCTTCGGAACCGGCGGCGGTGGGCCCATCTTTTCCAGCTCTGTTTGCGGTTTCTGTGGTGTGGTTGGTTTTGCCTTCGATGTTGCTGTCCGTTGAGTTCGGCGTTGCGCACTGCTGCCGACTGACGACAGCAACAGCGCGGCACAAGTAAGCAACACAAATAAACGACGTACTTTCATATCAGTTTCTTTCGTGTAGTCTGTGGCTTACTTTTCCTTTTCGTCGCCCATGGCGGCCTTCATGGCCGTCACGATCTTCTCGCTCACACGGCGTTTGCGCAGGTCGTCCAGCTTGGCCGGTGCGAGGTCGAATTCAACCGGCGACTGCTCGATGCGCCGGATGATCGTGCCTTCGGAGAAGCCTGCTTCCACGAGCTCTACGATCGACTCATTGGTAAGGCTCTTCGTTTTTTCGAGCTTCACTGACGATCCGGCGCCACCCGCTTCCGTCGGTGGCCGCAGAATCCGCACCGTCGCGCTGCCGGTGGTCATGATGTCGCTATCGACGCCACCATTGCCCATGTTGGAACGAGTTTGTCCCTTTACTCCGCCGCTCGATCCGAAAATGTTGGTGCCCGGATCGTTACCGGCTGAGCCGGAGCCCGATCCTGCGCCGGGGTTTGAGCCGCCGGAGTTGCCGGCTTTGGGGTCGATGCCTTTGGTCATGAATTCCTCATCGGCCCACGTCTCATCGTCGACAAATGGATCCATGCCTTCCTGCCGAGCGAGCATGGCCATGATGACGTTTTCGCTGACGCCGTTGCGTTTCAATTCGATCATTCGTTCGGCCGAGAGATCGAAATTGGGAACGCGGCTGTTGATGATTTGAATGATGGTTTTCTCTTTGAAGCCGGCCTTGGCCAGCTTAACGACAGACGCGTTGTTCAGCGTCTTCGGCGGGCTGGTTTGGGCCAACACAGCCGGCGCAAGAATCATGGCGAGGGAGACGCAAAAAAGAATACGGGCTGCGATTGATTTCATCTTGTCACCCTACTTTCTTCGTAGACTACTTAGCGCTGCGGAACCGGTGCGTCGTTCTCTTCCTGAGGCTTGCGTCCGTCAATACCGTACCGCTTACCGATCTTTTTCACGTAATCGCGAGTTTCCCGGTAGGGCGGAACGTTGCGTCCGTATTTCATGACCGCACCTTCGCCGGCATTATAACTCGCGAGCACCAGATCAACCCGGCCGTCGAACATCGTCATCAGTTCCTTCAAATAACGCGTACCCCCCATGATGTTTTCCGCCGGATCGTAGGGCCGTCGCACTCCCAGCCGGCGCGCCGTTCCGGGCATCAACTGCATCAGTCCCTGAGCGCCTTTCGGGCTCCGCGCGTAGGTCTTGAATTGCGACTCCTGCTCGATCACGCAAAAAACCAGGTAGGGATCAACCCCGAACCGGGCAGCGTTGATCTTTATTAAATGATCAATACGGCCATTTCCGGAGGACCAACCGCCCTGACGCCAGGCCGGGGTGCCGGTTTCGGGCTGTTCGCGTTCGATACGGGCGATGCGCGCACGGTCCAGAAACATTGATAAATTGCCGCGCCGGTACCAGGCGCCGTCGGAAGTTTCGCTTACTTCGTCGACTCGCATGCGGGCGCCGCCGTCCAAATAAATCCAGATTGCCAGGGGGGCGGGTGGCGTTGTCGGCGCAGCGGGCTTGGCAGCGACGGCCTTAGCCGGGGACGATTTCGGACCAAATTTTTTCACGGATGAGGTCGGCAGTCCTTTGGAAATACTACCCTTGCGAAACCAGAGCTCGTCGCCCTGCTTCCAGACCTCGTCGACCTCGAAGGTGTAACCGTCGGTAAGGGTGATCTGAAATACAGGCGGCGGTGGATCAGTTTGCCCGAACACAACTCGCGCCGGTTGCCAGA
>DASUOZ010000076.1:0-2124 GCA_036276375.1 Pyrinomonadaceae bacterium
AGTGGCCCTGCGAACGAAGCTGTGTAGCCAGCGAGAAACCGTCCATGCCCGGCAACATGACGTCGAGCACGATCACGTCGTATGACGGTTGCCGATCGACGAGCAGCGGAAACGCCTCCTCCGCGGTTCGCGCCACGTCGACCTCATACCCTTCGGCCTTCAGGTTATAGCGCAACCCATCGGCCAGGTGTTTCTCATCTTCAACTATTAACACTGCACTCATTTTGAATCTATAGCTGTCCGTGTATGTCCGTGTCCGTCTGTGGCCCAAACCCGCGGAAGCTGCACGGTGAACGTACTACCTTGACCAAGCCCGCCGCTCTCGGCGTAGACGCGCCCGCCGTGTTTCTTCACGACCGACTTCACGATGAACAAACCCAATCCCGTTCCCTTCACGCGCGCCATGAAGCGGCCAGGCACACGGTAGAACCTTCTGAAGATGCGCCTCAGTTGCGTTTGCGGAATGCCGATCCCCTGGTCCGCCACGCGCACCGTCACACGCTTCTCGTCCGCCGCCGAAACCGATACGACCACGCGCACGTCTTCATCCGAATACTTCACCGCGTTATCGAGCAGGTTTGCAAACGCCGCGCGCAGCTCATCAACGTCGCCCGACACCCGCGCATTACTCGCTTCCGGCGACTCCGTGTACATCAAATGCGTTTCGTTCAACCCATACTGCACCCGCGCGAGCTCCAAACACTCGCGCACCATCTCGCCCAGGTTGATCACCGACTTCGCAATGTGCCGCCGCCGATGACGCGTTCGACTCGCACGCAGCACCTGTTCGACCGTCTTCAGCAACCGGTCGCTATCGGCAAGCATGATGTTGTAAAACTCCTGCCGCTGGTGTTCGTCGACGTCGCGCGTCTTCAAAGTTTCGAGATACAACCGGATCGACGCAATAGGAGTCTTCAGTTCATGCGTGACGGCGTTGATAAACGCGTCGTGCTGCTCGTTACGACGTATCTCACGAATCAAAAACGTCGTATTGAGCACCAATCCGAAAATCAACAGATTGAAAAAGACGATTCCTAAGACGAGTAGCGCGACCTCGCGCCAATTCAGGATGATCCAGCCGACGCTCAACGCCACCGCAAGCGCGACCAGGCACGCGCCCAGCGTGATAAAAAACGCGACGGATTTTCTGCGACCTGGTCTAACGCGCATGCGTGGGGATTGTAACAGCGACCTCTGTACCCGGCGAACTAACGCAACCTCCTGGGCAAGCGAACGCGCCCACTCGCAAACAGGAGCAACCACACCACTCCCGAAACGCCCGACGTAAAACCTGCAATCAGCGTCAGCGTTCGCGCCGAGATCAGGTGCAACGACCAGCCCGCCACACCCGTTGAAAGCGTCCAGATCAACATCTCGCCCGCGCGATCCGTCGTCGACACTCGCCCGCGCAGTTTGTCCGGCACCAGCCGCATCAACAGCGTTTCCTGCACCGCGAACTCCGCACCCAGCAACAAACGTGAAACCATCAACAGCAGACACGAAGACCAAAGCGCCGGCATCAGCCCCGACAACCCAAAAATGATCCCCTGCACGACCAGGCTCCAGCCAATGAAATCGATCGTCCCGTGTTTCAGTTCGAAGTACGCGCCGACGCGACGCGCGATCAGCATGCCGAGAAACAGACCCATGCCGGCAGCGAAGTACAACGCCGCAACCGCGGAGTCGGGCTTGATCCCGTTCTCTTGTGCAAAGACGAGCGCGCCTAAACGGTCCGCGATGAGATTGCTCGCGCCGCCACCAACCGCCCAGATGATGTTGATGCCGAGTATCGTAGCCACCGGCGCGTGCGTCACGATGTAGGACCAACCCTCACGGATATCGGTCCAATAACCACGGTAGCGACTCACAGCCGGCGCCTCGACAGCATCGACGCGCGGCGCACGTGTCTCCTCATCGGGCACAAGCCAAACCGAATACGCCGACCCGAAAAACGACACCGCGTTGATGACGAACGCCGCCGAGTAACCGACGTGCGCGGCCGTCCATCCACCAAGCGCCGCGCCCAGCGACATCAGCAAGAACCGCGACGAGAACATCAATGCGTTACCCGCCAGCAGGTCGCGTTCGCCGGTGATGTTTGGCACCGCGGCATTCTTCGCGGCT
>DASUOZ010000077.1:0-15745 GCA_036276375.1 Pyrinomonadaceae bacterium
CTTCTGAAAATCCGCCGGTGTGTAGTTGCGCTCTTTCTTGAAAAACTCAGTGTAAAGATAGCGCATCACGTCGTCGAGCGACTTCGCACCGTTACTTCGTTTGCGAATTTCCAGGTCGAGCAGCAGTCCGAGAATCGCGCCCTTGTCGTAATACGACACCTGCGAGTTTATCGAATTCTCGTCCGGCCGGTAGAACTTTATCCACGTATCGAAGCTCGAGTCTTCCACGCTCTGTTCCAGGCGTCCAGGCGTGTTTTGCAACGACTGGATCGCACGCGCGGTTGCGGCCAGAAAATCTCCTTCCGTGATCAATCCGGCGCGACGCAGCGTGACGTCGGCGTAGTAGTCCGTAACCCCTTCGGCGACCCAGAGAAGTTTCGTGTAGTTCTCCTGCGTGTAATCGAATGGACCAAGCGCGTCGGGCCGGATTCGTTTCACGTTCCAGAGGTGAAAAAACTCGTGCGACACGAGCGAAAGAAAGCCGCGGTAATCGGGTTCGAACCCGCCGGTGGTGATCGGCGCGGCGGAAGTCGAGCGATCGCCGGTCCTGATGCGAAAACCGAAACGCGGATAACCGAGCGCAGTCGAGTTAGCGTGTTCGAGTCCACCGCCGGCGTTGTTTCGCAAATGGAGAATGAACGTGTAATCGCGATAGGGAATCTCGCCGCCCATCAACTCCACCTGCGTCTCGACGATTTTCTGCACGTCGCGGCGCATGCGTTCCGGATCGTAATTGCCCTCGCCGTCGATCACGATGCGGTGCGGAATGCCTTTCACGTTGAACAGGATCGATTTGAAGTTGCTGGCTTCAAACGGCGAATCGTAGAGCACGTCGAAGTTCTCGGCGCGAAACGTGTTGCGCTGGCCCGGCACGCCGGGAAGCCCGGTGGCGACCTTCCAAACGTCGGGCGTGAGCACGCGAACGGTTGACGGACTCTTGATAAAACCGTCGAGATACATCAACAGGTTCGCGTTGTTCCAAAACGCGTGACTGGAATTCAGCTCGCTGGTCCGCACCGAGAGCTCATTCGCATAGACTTGATACCGCGCGTGCCACTCACGCGCGCCGCCGGTCGTTATGCGCCAGGTGGTCTTGTTGATCTTTTCCCATTTCAACGCCTGACCACCAGCATCACTGGCGGCGAAGTCCTGCACGTTTCGTTCAAACTCGCGAATCAGATACGAGCCCGGCGTCCATACCGGCATCACGAGTTGTTCCGTTGCCGGCACAGTGCTGTTTGGACCACGCTTGACGGCGACTTCGATTTCAAAAAGGTGCGTGTGCGGTCGCGGCATCGCGATCGTAAAGGAGATCTCTGGCGCTGCCGGTTGCGCTGCTACTAAACTGGTGAAAACGAGAAACAGGAGTGTCAACGCGCCGCGGAAGAGTGGGGCTTTCAACATGTCGGGAATGTTACTAGATTTCGCAAAACTTTTGCGACTTCTACCCATTCAAATACTGGGCTGGTGAGGGGATAAATCATGAAAGTTGTTACGTGCGTAGAATGCGGCGCCAAAAACCGGGTCGATGAAATCAAACTTGCCAACAGCGAAGCGAAGTGCGGCCGCTGCGGCACAAAATTGGACGCGCAGGCCGGTGACGGCGCCGGCCCGACAGTCCTGACCGATTCATCGTTTCAACAGGAAGTTCTTAACGCATCCGGCCCGCCCACACTCGTCGATTTCTGGGCGCCGTGGTGTGGCCCGTGCCGCATCGTCGGCCCGATCGTCGACCAACTGGCCGCCGAAGCCAACGGCCGCTACCGCATCGCCAAACTCAACGTTGACGACAACCCGCAAACGGCTTCGCGGTATCAGATCGCCAGCATTCCCACGATGCTGATCTTCAAAAACGGCGCGGTGATTGATCGCATCGTCGGCGCGCAACCGAAGCAGGCGATTGTCGCGCGACTGAACCAGGCCGTCAGTTGAACCGAGCAATCCACAGATACCACAGATTTTCTTCGTCATCTGTGGATGGTTTCACGCTTTCCCCGTTGGCTGTTACTATCTTGCGGCTCTGAAAACTCAGTCGTATGACGAGGGCACAGTCATGTTTCGCAAACTGATCGCCACTTCCTCCACGTGGTTCACTCTGCCAATTCGCCTGGCGCTCGGCGTGATAATGTTCGCGCACGGCGCGCAAAAAGTCCTGGGAAGTTTCGGCGGTTCAGGATTCAACCAGTTCGTTTCCGGCAACACACCCTTCGGTTTTATGCGCCCGGCGTGGTTGTGGCTCGCAGCCGCGGCGCTCTCGGAATTTGTCGGCGGCATTCTTGTCGCACTCGGATTTCTGACTCGTGTTGCCGCGTTCTTCATCGCCTGCGTGATGGTGACGGCGATCATCGGCGTCCACTGGCCGGGCGGGTTCTTCGCGGCCACTCGCGGTTATGAATATCCGTTGAGCTTGTTTGCCATGGCCATCGCGTTAATGATCGCCGGTGGCGGTCAAGCGTCGATCGACAAAGGTTTGAGCGGAGGACGCCGCTAGTCTTGAACCGGTCGCCGCTCATCGTCATATTCACCACCGTCTTCATCGATCTCATCGGCTTCGGGATCGTGATTCCGGTGCTGCCGTTCTACGCGGAAGGCACGGTCTTCAACGCCACCCCACGCACCGTCGGTTTGCTCTTCGCCTCGTACTCGGTGATGCAACTGATCTTTTCGCCGGTTCTCGGAGGCTTGTCAGACAAGTACGGGCGGCGGCCGGTTCTCTTCTTATCAATCATCGGCACGGGCATTGGCTTTCTCGTTCTCGGTCTTGCCGATTCACTCTGGATGCTCTTCGCCGGCAGAATTCTCGACGGCATCACCGGCGGAAACATCTCCACCGCGCAGGCGTACATCGCCGACATCACGACGAGCGAGAATCGCGCGAAAGGAATGGGACTGATCGGCGCGGCGTTTGGTCTGGGCTTTATTTTTGGACCGGCGATCGGCGGCATTTTAAGCCGTTGGGGAATTCAAGTGCCGTTCTATTTCGCGGCTGCGCTATGTTTTGCCAACGCGGTGTTGCTCTATTTTCGTTTGCCGGAGACGATCACGCCGGATCATCCCGCAAAACATCGGGCCGCGGGTGGTCGCGGCATCCGCCACCTGATCAGGTCGCTCAAACAACCGCGACTCGCGTTTGTGCTGACGATCTACTTTCTCTTTATCGTCGCCTTTTCGATCATGACGACGTCGTTTTCGCTGTACACGATGTTTCGGTTTGGCTACGACGCGCAGCACACCGGTTATCTGTTCGCGTACGTCGGCATCATCGCAGTGATCATTCAGGGTGGGTTGATTGGCCGGTTGGTGAAACGTTTTGGTGAGTTACCGCTGGTAATCGTCGGCGCGCTGTGCTTCGCGATCAGTTTGTTTGCGGTGCCGTTCGTTGGTCCAGCGGCGGGTGGACTGGCGGCGCTACTGGTAGGCGGCGGCGTCTTTTCGATGGGTAATTCACTGGCGACGCCCGCGCTTACGAGTCTTGCTTCCAAGAGTGTCGGACCGGCTGAACAAGGAAGCGTGTTGGGTGTGACGCAGTCGGTCGCGAGTTTGGCGCGTGCGTTTGGACCGTTTCTCGCGGCCGTCTTAATCAATAGCTCGGTGGCCCATCTGGGCGCCGACGGCGAGCCGCACTACATGAGCGACCACTCGCTGTTTGTCACCTTCTGGACGGGCGCGGCGATCATGTTCGTCGCGTTCCTGATCGCCTTCTACTTCTCCCGGAATCCACAAATTACGCAGAGAATTCCGAACGAATCTGTGTAATCTGTGGACGGCGCTACTTCGCAAACTGCGCAATAGGTCCTTCGGGGTTGATCACGTCTTTCACTGCCGCATACGGCACGAGCACAAACTGCGGGCCGGCGGCGTATGGACCAACCTGATAAGCGTCGAAGTTGATCCCTAAACCCTTCTTCGTGATCTGCCAGCTCTGGTAATTCTTGGCCTGCGGCGCCGCGCCGGTTTCGATTTCGCCGTCTGTCAGCGCCTTGCCTTTATCTGTGGCCTGCTGCTTTTTCAGGTCCGCGACGCAGTAGTTGGCGATCGGCTGCAAGTATTTCGCGCCGGGCTTGAACAGATCGCTCAACTTTAGTTGCTTGCCGTTTTTCAGATCGTAATTGATGACTTCCGTGTAGGAGTTCGGATGCGCCGCGCCCTGATAGTAACTGCCGACGTCGAACTGAATACTGATCAAATCATCCTGCGCCAGCGCGACTGTGTAGCCGATCGACAGATCGCTGCCCATCGAACCTTCCGGACGTGGCTCTTCGCCCTCCTGCGGCGCCATCTCTTTCTTAAACTCCGTCACCTTCTTCATGACTGAGCCGCGCACGAGCTGATTAAACTTCTCGAAGTTTGGATTGTTGGCGCCGCTAAACTGCGGATACTGCGCGGCGATCTCATACATCAGCTTCTTGTTGCTTTCCTTGACCTGCTTCGAGATCAACTCGACTTCTCCGCTCAACGCGATCGGTTCTTCGTGAACGGAAAACGCCGTCTTGTTTTCGAAGGACTTCTCATTCGGTTTGGCCCAGAAGCCGGAGAGCCTGGCGAGGCCGTCCTGTGCATCAATGCCCCAAACGCCCTGGAACGTTCCGGTTTGTTTGCCGGCCTGATCAAACTCGTCGAGGGTGAAGTTGCCGTCGGGGGCGATCTTGCCGCGCAGGTTGATGCGCGTGCCGATGCGTTGATAGAAGTAGCTGCCGGAAATTTGATCGCCCGTGCGCACGAGCTTCATCTGCAAGTCGAGCGAGGTGCCGATCGAGCCTTTGAAGTATTTCGTTTCGGGAGTCGGAACCGCGCCGCCGGGAACATCCGCAAGCTGTGGCGTCGGTGCGGCTGTTGAAGGAGCGGTTGGTGGTGGGGCAGACGACCTCCTACAGCCAACGACGACCAGGGCCACGATTAAAAGGGCGGGGATTAAAAGACGAATCTTCATCGTTTCTGCGTGACCAACCCGCGGTCCATGATATGTTGGCGCACTTCCGGAAACGTCAGTTCACACAAACTTCCGCCGGTAAACACGGGATCATTCGTCACGTCCGCCAATGCAAACGCTGGCTTAACAAACCCGTCCAGCTGATCATCGGTGTCGAACCCAACCTCCGCCAGCACCAACCCAAACAGATCGCCAAGAAACATATCGACCGAAAACCGGCGACCCTCAAACTCGAAGTAATAGCGATTCTTGCGAATCTCGTTCGTGTTGAAGACTGACAGCGTTTCCGCTTCGAGTGCGTTCAGATAGGTGTTGGTGATGATCGTGCGCGACAGGTCGTCCGGGTTGGGCGCAAACTTCTGCGTGAGCTTCACAATCCACTTGTTCGTCCGCGGCTCACGCACTTTACGCACCCGCAGGCGCGTACCCGTGATGTAGTTGTCGGTGATCTGGAGATGTGGATCAGCGCGGGTCAAACTTTCAGGCAGATCCGGTAACAGATACCGCCGTTCACGTTCAATCCGCGCGTACTTACTCTCAGGGACGATCGTATTCTGGTCCGTGAGTTTAGCGACGCCCATTGTTAAATCTTGCCGGCTTTCATGTCGGCGAGACGCTTCTCAAAACTCGACGTGTCGACTTTGTCGGCCTTGCCGCGTTGAATGGCCTGATCGGCGACCGCGAAGGCTTCCTCCTTCTTGCCGAGCTTGTACAAGGCGTTGGCCTTGTTCGAGAGATTTCGGAAAGTCTCTTTCACTTTGATCGATTGGTCGATCCACGCCATGCCCTGCTCGTCGTCGGCCGGGCTGTTGTTGTTGACCAGGAAGACGCCTGCCTGCAGCGGCGTGAGCCAATCGTCGGCTTTTGCTTCGGCCACGGTGGTCTTGAGTTTTGCAAGCGTGAGCGCCCCGACGTCGGGCACTTTCACCGTGAACGGGACGCTGATCTTCTCCCAGCGAATGTTGACCTGCGCGGAGTCTTCAGTCACCGGATCGAAGCTAAACGACAACCACTCCTGGTTAGTCTGCACCCATTCCGGTTTGGCCTTCACACGCAGCGTGTCTTTCGCGGGATCGTAGTTGAAACTGCCCCACTGGTTTGCGGTGCCGTTGAAGACGATGGTCCACTCGTTCTTGGTCGGAATGGTGTGGAGACTGTAACTCCCGGCGGGAAGCTTCTGACCATTGATCAGGACGTCGTCAGTCACGACGAACTGCGTCGCCTCGTTGGCGCCGGTGCGCCACATTTTTCCCCACGGAACAATGGGTGCGCCTTTCGGGCGTTCGTTTTGATTGTCGAGCGTGGCCTCGCCCTGCGAAGTCTGTCCGGGCAGCGGGTCGCCCCAAATCTGCCGGCCTTTCACGCCGGGACGGCTGTAAGTGATCGTCACGTCAGTGACGCCGATTCTCTGCATCACACTCGCCTTCTGGCTCGGTCGCGGAGTCTGAATCTGCGCGAACGCAGTGGTGGCGAAGCCTAAAACAAAGACGGCGGCGATGAGACTGCAACTGCGCTGATGGGAAATCATGGTCTTTCTCCTCGTGGATGGGTTTTGCGAATAATACAATGTGGTATTCTTTGCGCCAAATTTCGGCACACCTTTATTCGGAGGACAACCCAATGGCTCGGTCTCGCCCGCTTCTTCCCTTTCTGTGTCTCTGTCTGGCCATCGCCGCCTTTGCGCTGAAGGCAAATGCGCAAAACGGTCACGGCGGCCAAACGCGTCTGTTGCGTTCACCGACCGTCAGCTCGACTCAGATCGCGTTCGCTTACGCCAACAACATCTGGATCGCGCCCCGCGCGGGCGGCGCCGCACGGCGTTTGACCAGTTTTCAGGGACAAACCGGGAATCCACACTTCTCGCCTGACGGGCGTTGGATCGCATTCAGTGGCGAGTACGCCGGCAATTTCGACGTCTACATCGTGTCGTCGGAAGGCGGCGAGCCAAAACGATTGACGTGGCACCCGGGAGCGGACCTGGTTCAGGGCTGGACGCCGGACGGCCGCACGATTCTTTTTTCCTCAGGTCGCGCGACCTGGTCGCCGGGCGGCGCGCCGCGATTCTGGATGGTTTCGGCCGAAGGCGGCGTCGAACAACCGATGGCTTTGCCGCGTGGTTACCAGGGCAAGATCTCGCCGGACGGAACACGCATCGCCTACCGCATGAACAACTCGTGGGACGAAGAGCGGCGCAACTACCGCGGCGGACAAAACCGGCCGATCTGGATCGTCGATCTCAAAACTTACGATCTGGTTTCGCCGCCGTGGACTGACTCGAAAGACGTCGATCCGGTGTGGGTTGACGACTCCGTTTTCTTCATCTCCGATCGCGACGGTATGGCCAACGTTTGGGAGTACCAAACAAAAAGCAAGAAGCTGAGCCAGGTGACGAAGTTCACTGACTTCGACGTAAAAGCACTCGACTCCGGCGCCGGCACGATCGTGTTTGAGCAGGCCGGCTACGTTCACGAGCTCGATCCGAAGAGCGGCAAGACGAAGGTCGTGAACATCTCCGCCGCCGGCGACTTCCCGTGGATGATGCCAAACTGGGAAGACGTCACGAACCGGCTCACCAACATCGCCTTGTCGCCAACGGGAAGGCGCGTGGTCGTAGAAGCGCGCGGTGAGATCTTTACGATTCCCGCGGAAAAGGGCGACATCCGCAACCTGACGAATTCGAGTGGTTCCGCGGAGCGCGATCCGGCGTGGTCGCCTGACGGCAAGTTTGTTTCGTACTTCAGCGACAAGTCCGGCGAGTACAAACTCGTAATCGAAGCGCAGGACGGACTGACGCCGCCGCGCGAGATTACGTTGAAGAACCCCACGCATTACTACACGCCTTCATGGTCGCCCGATTCGAAGAAGATCATGTTCACCGACACGAACCTGAAAGTTTGGGTGCTCGACGTCGCGAGTGAACAGGCCAAGATCGTGGGCGAGGATCCCTGGATGGTCCCAGCGCGCACGTTGAACCCGACGTGGAGCCCGGATTCGAAGTGGGTGGCGTACGCGAGCCGTTTGCGTTCGTTGCACCACGCGATTTTTATCAGCAACGTTGAAACGGGTGAGAAGAAGCAAGTAACCGACGGTCTTGCTGACGCTGTGTGGCCAACGTGGGACGCGAGTGGAAAATATTTGTGGTTTTTGGCGTCGACCGATTTTGGTCTGCGTTCGCAGTGGCTGGACATGACGTCTTACGACCGCGAGACGAACTTCGGACTGTACTTCGCGGTGTTGAAGAAGAGTGATGCGAGTCCGTTGCTGCCGGAGAGTGATGAAGATCGCGGCGTTGGTACGGGTCGCCGCCCGCAACCCGGCTCGTGCGAACTTCCCGGCGCGGGCGGTGGCGCCCCTGGTGGAGGCCCCGCGGCTGGCGCTGAAGGCGCCGCGCCGGCTGGCGGCGCCGAAGGAGGCGCACCACAGCGTGGCCCACGTCCGCCGGTTGCCGTGCAGATCGATTTCGACGGCTTACAGCAGCGCATCGTTTCCGTTCCCGGCGTGCCGGAACGTCAATACGCCGATCTGCAAGCCGGGGTTGAAGGAACCGTGTTTTATCTCGAAGCCGGTCGTGCCGGCCAGGGTGGCGGACCAGGCGGTGGTGGCGGTGGCGGCAACGAACTAATCCGCTATCGACTGTGCGATCGCCGCGCGGCGACCTTCGTCAACAACGTTGCGACTTATGAGATCAGCGCCGATCGCCGCCGGCTCGTCTATCGCGCGGCAGGTGGCGGTGGTGGTGGTTTCGGTGGTCCAGGCGGCGGTTTTGGTCAGCCGCCGGCGCCGCAGTTGTTCCTCGTCGATGCGGATCGCACGCCGCCGCAGCCGGGTTCGGGACGTTTGAACGTTTCGTTGCGCATGTATCTCGAGCCGAAGGAAGAGTTCAAACAGATCTTCCACGAAGGCTGGCGCAATCAACGCGACTATCTCTACGTGCCGAATCTGCACGGAACCGATTGGCCCAGGATGAAGCAATTGTACGGTCAGTTTCTGCCGTATGTGATGCACCGCGCGGACCTCAACTATCTGCTCGACATGATGGGCGGCGAGATCGCGGTCGGTCACTCGTACGTTCGCGGTGGCGACATGCCGCAGGTGCCGCAACAGATCGGCGGTCTGCTCGGCGCTGATTTCGCCATCGAAAACGGGCGTTACAAAGTCACGCGCATTTACGACAACGAGAGTTGGAATCCCGAGCTGCGTTCGCCGCTCGCCACGCCAGGAGCGACGGTTAACACAGGCGAGTACATCCTCGCGATCAACGGTATCGAGCTGCGCGCGCCGGATAACATCTACCGCTTGCTCGATGGCACAGCTAACCGGCAAACGACCCTGACCGTGAACGCGACGCCGGCGATGGAAGGCGCGCGCACCGTCGTGGTCATTCCCGTCGCCAGCGAACAGGGCTTGCGGACGCGCGCGTGGGTCGAGGCGAACCGCCGCCTGGTTGAAAAACTTTCCGACGGCCAACTCGCTTACGTGTATCTGCCGAACACCGGCCAACCCGGCTACTCGAGCTTCAACCGCTACTACTTCTCGCAACAGGACAAGAAGGGCGTCGTGGTTGACGAGCGTTTCAACGGCGGTGGCTCGGCGGCCGACTACATCATCGACGTGCTCGGGCGCGATTTCGACGGCTACTTCAACAACGTCGCCGGCGATCGTTATCCGTTCACGAGTCCGTCAGCCGGGATCTGGGGACCGAAGGTGATGATCATTAACGAGATGGCGGGTTCCGGCGGCGACCTGATGCCCTACATGTTCAGGCGTCGCAAGATTGGACCACTGATCGGCAAACGCACGTGGGGCGGCCTGGTCCACACGGCCGACACACCGCCGTTTATCGACGGCGGCTCGATGATCGCGCCGCGTGGCGGTTTCTTCACGCGCGATGGAAAGTGGGCGGTGGAAAACGAGGGTGTCGGTCCGGACATCGACGTCGAGAACTGGCCCAAGGACGTAATTGCCGGACGCGATCCACAACTCGAGCGCGCGGTTCAGGAAGCGATGCGGCTGCTGAAAGAGCGCCCCATCGATCGTTCCGCGAAGGAACCACCACCCCCAACCTGGGGCCAGCGCCCGTAAGACCGCCAAGCCAGCCACAGATTACGCAGAAGCAATCTGGGTAATCTGTGGATTCTATTCGTAGCGCAGGGCGTCGATCGGATTCAGACGGGCGGCTTTCCACGCGGGCCAGAGGCCAAAGATAACGCCGAGACCCACTGAGACCGCGAAGCCAACGATCGGCGCCCACAAAGGTATGTAAGTGGGCATCAGTGTTTGGATCAGAAGCGCCAGCCCGCTGCCGACCACGATGCCGAGTATGCCGCCGACGCCCGTAAGCGTTCCGGCCTCGATCAGAAACTGCGCCACAATGTCTTTACGTCGCGCGCCCATCGCTTTGCGCACGCCGATCTCACGAGTTCTTTCCGTCACCGACACAAGCATGATGTTCATCACGCCGATGCCGCCGATGAGCAGTCCCACACTCGAGATCGCCACCATCAACGCGAAGATGCCGCCGGTGATCGCGCCAAACTGCGTCAGGATCTGGTCCGACGTCGAGATACCGAAGTTGTCGTTCGCGCCGTAAGGAACTTTGCGACGGCGACGCAACAGCTCGCGAATTTCTTCAACGGCGGCTTCCATCTTGCCGGGAAACGCCTGGGCCATCACGAAGTTGTCGTCCACATCGGGATAGAGCTTCCGCAACGTCAGGTAAGGCATGTAGACGGCTTTGTTTTCGTTATTCGGATCTTCAGCGCCTACGAGAAAAATGTCGCGCTCGGCGAGCACGCCGATAATGCGATAGAGCCGCCCGTTGATCGAGACGGTCTGGTCCAGTGCATTGCTGTGCGGAAACAACGTGTTCGCGACGTCGTTGCCGATCACCACGACGTTTGCGTGCATCGAGTTTTCTTCGTCAGTGTAGTAACGACCTTCGGCCAGGTTCGTGACGCCCATCCGGAAGTAAGACGGAGACGCGCCCTGGACCGCCGCGCTTTTCATTTCAATATCGCGGTAGCGCACGTAAACACGTTCGGTAAACGGCCCACCGAAGAAGTCGACCGGCGACATGAAAGCCGCGGAATAGGCGACCGAAGGACAGTCGGAGCCGATCGCGACGGCGTCTTCATAACTCAACGGCTTGCGCATGCGTTCTTCGGCTGACGGATTGAAGTTGAACCCCGGATCGAAACGATAGACGTAGATCGAATTGGTGCCGAATGATTCGATCTCTTTCGCCACACGCTGATCGATGCCGGAAACAAACGCGGCGATCACGATGACGGTCATGGTGCCGATCACCACGCCGAGCACGGTCAGAAACGAGCGCAGCTTATGCTGCCACAGGGTGTCGAGCCCCATACGCACGTTTTCGAAAATGCCGCCACCGAAGAGTTTCATCTGAACTACTCTGCTCTCAACGCTTCGATCGGATCGAGGCGCGCCGCGCGCCACGCCGGATAAACTCCCGAAACCAAACCCACACTCGCTGACACAAACAACGCAATCGTCACCGCCAGCAACGGCAACGCGGTCGGCACCGGCGTCAGCACCGCCACCATCTTCGCCAACAGGTAAGCGACCGTAATTCCGATCGCACCGCCGCAAAGCGACAGCATCGTCGACTCCGCCAGAAACTGTTTCACGATGTCGCTGCGCCGGGCGCCAATGCTCTTGCGAATGCCAATTTCCTTCGTGCGTTCGGTGACGCTCACCAGCATGATGTTCATGATCACGATGCCGCCCACAACCAGCGAAATCGACGTGACGCCAATCGCCGCGATCTGGATCGTGCCGAAGATCTTGTCGCGCAATTCGTTGATTGCTTTCGGCGTGATGATGCCGAAGTTGTCTTTCTCGCTCGGCGGCAGTTTTCGCCGCGTGCGCATCACCACCTGCGCTTCGTCGATCGCGTCCTGATAACTTTCCGGACCAGCGGAGGTCACGCTAATACTCAAGGTCCGGCGCGAACCGTTAGTCGCCAGAAACGTCGACAACGGAACCGTCACGTACATATCCCGAGGTTGACCAAAAACCGATCCGAGCGCTTTACCAACACCAATCACTTCATACGGTTTTCCGTCAACGCGAATGATTCTCCCGATCGGATCGGCAGTCGGAAAAAGCTTTTCGGCAACGTCCGCGCCGATAAAGCAGACCGCGCGACGCGAGTCGTCTTCGCTCTTGTTGAAGTAGCGGCCGGCCTGGGCCTCGATGCGCTCGATTTCGGCGATGTTTGGCGTCGTCGCGCCGATCTGCACGCGAAACAAGTTCGTTGAGCCAAACTTCACGTCGCCAATTCCACCCGCTTTCGCGCCGACTTCACGAATCGCGCCGCCGCGTACTCGCAGCGCTTCCAGGTCTTCGAGCGTGACGTCTTTGTTGCGGCGGCGCGCGGTATTCAACGCCTCAATGCTGGCGAAGTCGTCTAAAGAATACTTCTGCACGGCGAAAGCGTTGGTCCCGATGTCGGCGATCTTTTCATCGACGTAAGCATTGAAACCCTCGATCAGAGACACGACGACAATCACTGTCGCGACCCCGAAGATGACGCCGAGTAGCGTCAGAAACGATCTGAGCTTGTGGCTGAGGATTGCCGAGATCGCTAGTTTGAGGGCTTCAACAAACGGCATAACAGGGGAACTCTGATTTCGTTTCGTTCAGAATACTACAATACGTCTTGACGATACTGTTCATCGCGGCATAAAGTTTCAGCCACTCGACAAAAGAAACTAAGTCCCCCGTATTTCTTCACACAACAGCAAAGAGGGTAATCCGTTGCAGCGGCTCTTTTATACCGTCGTTTTGGTAATCGTAGCGTATGTGTCTGTACCGCTGGGCCTCGGTCCAGTGCAAGCGGCGACACTCCCCACGGGGTTCACGGAAACAATCATCACCGGAATCGCCAGCCCGACGGCGTTGGAGATCGCGCCGGACGGACGCATCTTCGTCTGCGAACAGGGCGGCCGCCTGCGCGTGATCAAAAACGGCGCGCTCTTGTCGACGCCGTTTCTAACACTGAACGTCGATTCGAGCGGCGAGCGTGGTCTACTCGGAATCGCTTTCGACCCGCAGTTCGGCGTCCTTAACAGTTTCGTCTACGTCTACTACACAGTGCCTTCAACGCCGCGGCACAATCGTGTCAGTCGTTTCACCGCGAATGGCGACGTCGCCGTCGCGGGCAGCGAAACAGTCATACTCGAGCTCGACAACCTGACCAGCGCGACCAATCACAACGGCGGCGCAATCCATTTTGGTCCAGACGGAAAGCTGTACGTCGCCGTCGGCGAGAATGCCACGACTGCAAACTCACAAACACTCAGCAACCGTCTCGGTAAGATGTTGCGAATCAACTCCGACGGCAGCATTCCCAACGACAATCCGTTCTTCAACACCGCCACCGGCGCGAATCGTTCGATCTGGGCGCTCGGCTTGCGCAATCCATTTACGTTTGCGTTCCAACCCGGCACCGGGCGAATGTTTATCAACGACGTCGGCGCCGCGACGTGGGAAGAGATCAACGACGGCATCGCCGGCTCGAATTACGGCTGGCCCGACAGCGAAGGTCCAACGTCGAACCCGGCGTTTCGCTCACCGCTCTTTGCATACCAACACGGCGGCACTGCAACTACCGGATGTGCGATCGCCGGCGGCGCGTTCTACAACCCGCTCAACGTGCAGTTTCCTTCCACTTTCATCGGCAAATACTTCTTCGCTGATCTTTGCTCCCGCTGGATACGCACATTCGACCCCGCAACGGGCACGGCAGCAAGCTTCGCGAGCGGCATCGTTCAACCAGTGGATCTAAAAGTGGGCGCGGACGGCAGCCTCTATTACCTGTCGATCAACTTCGGCGACGGCTTCGTCTCGCGCGTTCGGTTCAATGGTCCAACTGCGCCGGCGCCCGTGATCATGACGGAACCAAACACGGACAGCGCCGTCGCACTCGAATCAGTCTGGCTGATGCGCGATCCGTTCCCGCTGACGATGCCGTTCAACTTAACGGCCGACGGCCGCACGCGTTTGAGTTTGTTTGTCATGAATCTCGATCTGCAGGCGGGTGAAAACGCGTCGAGCGTGACCGCGCGACTGGAAGACGCAACGCTCAAGACTTACCCGCTGACGGTGGAGTTTGTGGGCAAGGTGCCAGGCTTCGACTGGCTGTCGCAGGTGATCGTGCGGTTGCCGAACGACACCCCCGCCGCGCAGACGCTCTCCGTGAGCGTCACGTTGCGGGGACAGACGAGTAACAAAGCTCGGATCAGGATGCAGTGACGTCGATCCCGTAACGCTTAATCTTACAATTGAGCGTCGTCACTTTTACGCCCAGCAGTCTCGCGGCCTGGCGTTGATTGCCGCGAGTCTTATGCAGGGCATCACGGATCAGTTCGATCTCGTAACGCTGGACTTCTTCCTGTAATCCCAGCCTGCGTTCTGGTCCTGACTGACTGCTGGTGAGAGACTCGAGTTCCTTGAGGACGGTCAGGGCAGCCTCTCGTAAATTGTCTAAATTATGGCGGGCTAATTCCGATCGCTTGGGTGGCGCGTCTTGTGACGACGCCGAATTACCATTCGTCTCCCAATGAAAAGAACTGCTCATCGTTTCCTCCCTCGGTTTATCCGGCACGAACAGGTCGTCTGTCTGGCCATGCGGGGAGCAACGCAGCGTCCATCAGACTTGGGGAGCTATTTGTCTAACCTAGTTTCTTGCCCAGATTCTGCCCGAATTCCTTGCTCGTTGATTTGCAGTACGTTCAGTCGTTACTCAGAAGTTCTCTAAAAAATACGACGGCTCGCTCGTCGCCGGTCTGCCCAAGCATCTGGATCGCCAGTTTGCGGATGGGCATCCTGGGATGATTGCGTGCTGTGCGAATCAGGATCGGGATCGCTTCGTCCCTGGGGCGGCGGCTGATAGCGACCACAGCCTGCTTTTGCAGTTCGATGTCGGCATCGCCGTCAACGGTGCCTGTCAACGCGCCTAAACTTTTCTGACCCGCGATGCGGCCGAGACTGGCAATGGCGCTCTTGCGCAACTCCATGTCTTTTTCTGATTCCGCAACGCGAATGAGGTAATTCGCCGCAGTTTCACTATTGTCGTTGCGGCCGATGCCGTGCAGCGCGCGGCGTTTGAGCTCGCGCGAGGTCATCGTTGTGAAGAGGTTTTCGAGCAGCGGTAGGACGGCGGCCGAACGACTCATCGAGAGTGCCGACATCGCGGCGAGACGGGCTTCGGTAGTTTCCTGGTTGTTACGGATGATCTCACTAAAAAAAGTGTTTTTCGCTTGCGACTCGGGAGTGTTGCCGAGCAGAGTGATCGCTCGGGAACGCAGTGGCTCGGCAACGGGGCGACGAATCAATTCAGTCAGCATCGCATCGACGCGTACGTCGTCATGAACTGAGAGTGCGAAGACGGCGCGACCGGCGAGGTTGTTTGAATCGCGCCCGGGCGCATCGATCAGCGACTTGAGAAAGTTGAGACTCTCTTCGTTCGTGACACGTCCGGCCCAGTAGACCGGATAGTTACTGTACTCGTGGTCGCGGCGCAGGTTGTAGACGTCGGCGCGAATGAAAGAATTGCGTTGCGTGTCGTAGAGGAGAAAGAGCCCGAGCTCACGCGTTTCGTAACGCGAATCGAATGTCGACGACCCGCTGTCACTCGATATATAAACCACGCCGGCGCTGTCGACTACTTCAAAATCAACGGCCACGCCTGGTCTAACTTCAAACTGATAAGCCACCCAGAAACGACCGTTAACGGCATTTGCGCGACCGGCACCGATGGCGGCGTCGATCTTCTCTTTGAGGTTCGCA
>DASUOZ010000078.1:0-4559 GCA_036276375.1 Pyrinomonadaceae bacterium
GCGCCTGGAGCGTCGGTCATCGCCTTGCTGAACGTGTAGTCAGCCTGGAACTGAAGACCAGCAGAGAACCTGCGGCGGAACTCGGCTTGCAGCGCGTGGTAGTTGGACATCGAGTCGTTGCCCAGAAGCGTAATACCGTTAGCATTCGGGTTCGCGACGAAGTAATTCGCTGGAATGCCGCGGGCGGGATTCTCACGATTGGCTCGGTAGGTGGTCGAGAACGCCAACGTATTAGCCATCGTGCCGATGTTGTTGTTATCCAGGTTACTCTTGAAAGTTGAACTGCCGAAACCATTTGCCAGGGAAAGGTTGCTACTGCCCGGTACGCCAGGGGTGCCGAAGAACGCCGTCAAAATCGGTACATTGACCTGACCAGGCAATCCTGAGTTGTCAAACCGGCAGACAGGCTGGCCCGGTCGATCACAGAGTGGATTTGCCGCGCGGAAGAGTGCGAGGTTCTTTTGCGCGCCAAGGAATTCGTTCAGGAACCCGTTCTCGAAAATATTGGTTTCATTGAAATTATTCGCGCGCCATACTTTCACGCCGTGATTGGCTACATAGCGAACTTCAAATGCCATGTTGCGAGTAATTTCGCGCTCGTAACCAAACGACCATTGCTGCACGTACGGAATGCGCAGGTCTGGGTCGACGGCCCACAAGCTGTTATTCGGGTTTGCCAGGAAATTCTGACGGTCCGTGATCGGCATCACGAAAGTGGGAGTCGGCAGCGGGACGCCACCTGCGGTCAGCGTGCCCACGGGGTCAGTTTTCGCCGAAGTCTGGATCAGACCCGGGTTGGTCGTACCAACACCCAACGCGTTGCTGACGACGGTAAAACCGTCATGCAGGTAGCTGATCGAATAACCGCCGCGGATCGAGCTCGTGCCGGTGGGACCAAATAGCTTCGCGAGGAAGCCTTCTTTGAAATCGGGTGAGTAAGCAAACCCGAAGAAGGGAGCGAAGTTATTCCAGTCGTTCTTCCACAGGCCTTTGCCCGTGTCGCCGCTGACAAAATCCAGCGTCGCCCTGGTTCCGTTAACCTGGGAACCCGGAGCGGCGTTCGGGGTGAACAAGTTGCCGAACCCAGAGACACCAAAGAGGTCGTTCACGTTGGTGACTTGAATCGCCAATCCGTTGGGAACGGTCGGGACACCCTGGTAGTCCCAACGAACGCCGAAGTTCAGCGACAGGTTCGACTTCGCACGCCATTGATCCTGAACATAGAGACCAAGGTCACGTTGTTTGAAGATGCGAGCGCGAGTGGCGCCCAGCACGAATCCAGACGTTGGAGTCGTTACGTTAACCGTGGCATTAGCCGATGCGAGAAAACCCGTGACGTCGGCGAAAACGTTTGTTGCGCGGCTGACGATATCATCGCCAGGGGCACCAGCAGGAAGGTTTGGGAACAGGCCACGGGTAATACCGCTGGGGTTGCTAGCGTTCGTCCCAAGGTTGACCGTCGGGTGAATACCCGCGTCGTTGAAGGTGTCCGCGAATATCTGCTGGAAGTCAGCTCCCAACCGAATCGTGTGCGCTCCTTTGGGGATCGCCATGTTGTCGATCCACTGCGTCACGATCGTTTCACGTCCCTGGCTCATGAACGTATTATCGAAGTCCGTCACCGAGAGAAAGTTCGTATGGAACGGGTTCGACGGTGATGCGGTTCTTGAAAAGGCCACGGGAGCCCATTGACGTCCATATCGGAATTCGTTAGTGACACTGCCGAAAGTTGAGTGCAGAGCAGCCGTCAGCAACGTTCTCGTCGAAGCCTGGAACGCATCGATGCCGCCCGGGAACGGCGATTCGAGTCCATTAAACGTGTCCGGCGAAAGATTGAACGTCGCACGGTTGAACACAAACTCGAGTTTATGCGAACCGAGATCCGAGTCCTGGACCAGCACGTGATCGTAACGGAACACGTACTTATCGTTCACGTCCTTGCCGGTGACGTTGTAACGGAAGCCCGCGGTGTTCAGGGTGTCGCCAGCCAGATTGTTGTTCGGCAACGGCATGGCGTTGAGTTGGGCCAGCGTAACTGGATTTAGCGCAGTAGCATTTGCGCCGAACGTCAGCAGGTTGACTGACGTAAGCGCACCGTTCGCGCCGTTGTAACGGAAGATTCCCTGTCGCGCCTGCTCGGTCAGCACGGTGCGATTTCTCGTGGCTGAGAAGTTCTCACGGAAACCTTCGTACGAGAAGAACCAGAACGCGCGATCGCGTCCGTTCCAAACTGCCGGGCCGCCTTCACCGAACCTTGGGCCAAACATTGGACCACCGAGAGCAAAACCGAAGAAGTGCTGGTTCTGCCGAGCGCGTGGCGTGCCGGCCTGGTTATTGAAGAAACTGTTGGCCTGGAAATAGTCGTTGCGATTCAGATAAAAGACGTCGCCGTGAAAGTCATTCGTACCGCCGCGCGTGACAAGCCGCACCTGGCCCACGCCGCGTCCGGAGCCTGAGTCGTTGGTTCCGGTGGTAATACTGAATTCACTGGTCGAGTTCAACGATGGGGCGCTAATTGCGAAGAGTGAACTCGTCTTAACGAAGTTGTCCATCGCGTTGATGCCGTCCTGCGTCAGGTGAACTGACGTTTGACGAAGACCGCTGATGGATGAACCGCGGTTGTCTGTGCCTGTGACTGCAACACCGGGCTGCAGACCAGCCAGGTCGAGGGGGTTTCTCGTCGGTAGAGGTAGGTCCTGAACCTGCCTTGTATTGATGACGCTTGTTAGCGTCGGCGAACTAGAGTTAACGATATCCTGCGTGGCTGTAATGGTTACTTGTTCCGTAACCGAGCCGACTTCAAGAACAACTGTCGTACGGGAGGTGATACCTACCTCGACGGTCAGATCTGTCGCGAGCGCCTTCTTGAAGTTGGTCGCTTCGACGGAGAGTGAATATTTTCCCGGTGGTACTTGCGGGAAAACAAATTCACCTTGATCATTCGAAGTCGCTTTGAGTTCAACTCTGGTCTGACTGTTGATGAGAGTGATGGAAGCGCCCGAAACGATGGCGCCTTGTGGGTCTGTGACGAGTCCCGTAAGGGTACCCGTCGTAGCTTGACCCATAACGGGTAGAGCGAGCCAGCAAGTCAAAGCCAGTACGGCGGTCACCAATAATACGCGGTAGGCGACCGGCCGAGCAGCTGAGAGAGTGCGTGGCGAAATAGAAAATCTCCTCATTTTGGCTCCTCCGGAATTCCGCATTGCTGTAGTGGTTACTGCTGAAGGTGGTAGTTGCGTGATTAACCGATTTTTTGAAGGAGCAAACGATATGCCGTAGGTTTAATCATTGCAACGTGCGTTTTGTCTGAGGATCTGAACGGCAATCGCGAGGGCTTATTTACAAATTTGGATTTTGCTCCATTTTCTAGGAGAACCCGCCGAGGTGGTGAGTTGCTACTGCACCTCAAAACGCATCTGCTCGGACGCGCTCGTCTTCGCCACTCGGTCGATCGCGCTGATGTGCAGAACGTATCGGCCGGGCGCCAAACCCTTCAGTGAGATCTCCGTCGCGTAAGGAAGTCGATCCTGATCGTGTCCGGGTTGTGTCGCGATCTGTTTTACCGCGGTGGTGATCACGGGTTTGTTGTTGCGCAACACCTGCACCTGAATCGCAACGTCCGCCAGTCGATCTGCTCCCGTGCGTGAAGCGTTGTAGACAAAAACAAGACAACGCAAGAATGAATCATGTTTGAAACGACGCGAGATGTTTAGTGGAATCTGATTCGAAAACAATCGGCCGGGCTCGATCGCTTCAGCAGAGCTCGACGCTAGACGCTCGCCCACAACAATACTGCTAAGCGTCAATTTCCTTTCCGACAAGTTTGGAATCTGAATCCACGACTTCGCTGTACCGACTCTGCCGGAGAGTCCGTCACGCGCAGCCATACGAACCTGATATAGACCAGGACGCGGAAATACATTGTGCGTGTATTTGATCTTTCGACCATCGCTTTTCAACGCTTCACCAAGCGTGACTCTTTGTCCGAAAGTGCTCGTCGACTTTCCTTCCTGATCGAATACCGCGCCGGCGAAATCAACACTCGCAGAAAGTTTTTCATTATCAGCGTTTGATGAAAGAACTTCGGTCGGAATCTCCATCGTTACGCTCAACGAAGGACCTTTGTCGGGAGTGTCAACGTAGCTCAACGCCAGCGACACTGGAAGATCACGCACCGGAGTTTTCGCGACGAGTGCTTCCTGTAGTTTTGCTTCAACCGGTTTTGGCTTTGCAGATTCCGGTCGCTTCGGTTTCGGATTTTCGAGATTGAACGAGCCTTTGCGCACGCGCACTTTCAAGTCGGGTCTTCCGATCACCGCGAGCTCGAGCCGGCGAAACTTGTTTGGACCATCATCCGTCTTCTCCGGCGTCCAGCCGAGCAGGTAATAGTACGAGGTCTCGTTCAATCCATTCTCAACGGCGCGGTAAAGATCATTGTTGTTGAAGAGCGCACGGCCGCCACTATCTTGCGCCAGCGCATGGAGTGGATCCTGAAACGCAAACACTTCACCCTGACTCGCGCGCAACAAGCGTCCGGTCGGATCTGAGCCCGTTCGATC
>DASUOZ010000079.1:0-5818 GCA_036276375.1 Pyrinomonadaceae bacterium
GAGATGGTGATGCCGGGCGACAACGTGGCGATGGAGATCGAGTTGATCGCGCCGATCGCCATGGAGAAGGGGTTGCGCTTCGCGATTCGTGAAGGCGGGCGCACGGTCGGAGCCGGCACCGTGTCGGACATAGTTGAATAGGATTTACTAAAATGCCACGCGACAATATTGTGCTTCAGTGCGGCGTCTGTAAGAGTCGCAACTACGTTACGACCAAGAATAAGAAGACAACGCCTGACCGGTTAGAGTTCAGCAAATTCTGCCGTCGTTGCCGAAAGCACACTGATCACAAGGAAACTAAGTAAGCCCTGCGTCTTTATGACGAAGGGGTATAGTGTCAACGGTTAGCACGTCGGTCTCCAAAACCGAAAGTCCGGGTTCGAATCCTGGTACCCCTGCCATCTGAAGTCGAAGGGCGTTCGGAATCAGCGCGGCAAGACAGTTCAGGTAGTTTATGGCTGAAACAGATAATCCAGAGGCCGGAATAGTTGGCGGCCGAACGCGGTTTGGCGGCGGGCCGGAGGGCAAGGCCGCACGCCGCGAACATGGGCCGAGCGCTTTCGGGCGCATGGGCCAGTTTTTGCACGACGTGCGGGCCGAATTGAAACGTGTCTCGTGGCCGAACGCCAAGCACGTGCAGAACACGACGATCATCACGTTGATTGCCGTGATCTTCTTTGCGATTTATTTGTTTGCGGTGGATCAGGCGCTGTCGCGGCTGATTCTCGGGTTGGATTGGTTATTGGAAAAGCTAGCAGGGTTATTGGGCCTCGCCTGAAGAAAAGAGTTTTAGATGCTTCAGTGGTTCATTCTTCATACGTACTCGGGACACGAGAAAAAGGTGCGCGATAGTTTGAAAGCGCGCATTCGGGACACCGATCTGCAAAATGAGATCACCGAGGTCCTGGTGCCCACCGAAACCGTGGTCGAGATGCGCGGTAACAAGCGAATCGAATCGTCGCGCATGTTCTATCCGGGATACGTACTGGTGCAGATTGACTGCGACGAGCGCGGCCATATTCCTGACAACGTGTTTCACATGATCAAGTCGACGCCCAAGGTGACGGGTTTTGTCGGCGGTCACAATCCCACGCCGCTGACGCCGCAGGAAGTCGACCAGATCGTTAATCAGCAGGCCGAGGCCGCGGAGAAGCCGAAGCCGAAGTTTTCGTATGCGGCAGGCGAGACTGTGCGCATCAAGTCGGGGCCGTTCCAGAGTTTTACCGGCAAGGTTGAAGAGGTGAATGAAGACAAGTCGACGCTGAAAGTGACGGTGACGATCTTCGGCCGTTCGACGCCGGTGGAGTTGAACTTCCTCGATGTTGAGAAAGTGACGTTTGCGGAAGAAGAGTAAAGATGGCAAAGAAGATTACCGGTTACATCAAGCTACAGGTTCCCGCGGGCAAGGCGAATCCGGCGCCGCCAATCGGACCGGCGCTCGGTCAGCACGGCGTGAACATCATGGAATTCTGTAAGGCGTTCAACGCCAAGACCGCGCAGATGGATCCCGACCTGAAAGTGCCGGTCGTGATCACGGTTTACGCGGATCGCTCGTTTACGTTTGAAACGAAGACGCCTCCGGCGGCTGATTTGCTCAAAAAGGCGGCCGCCATTCCGAAGGGATCGGGCAAGCCGAACCGCGAGAAGGTCGGCACCATTTCGCGGGCGAAGATCGAAGAGATCGCCAAAACCAAACTGCCTGACTTGAACACCACGAGCCTCGAGTCGGCCATCAGGACGATCGAGGGTACCGCGAGGCAAATGGGCCTTACGGTCGAGTAAGTCGGGAAACTGAGAGGGAGGGATTTTTAGAAAGAAATCCCGATTGCACCTCGGAGTTAACAATGAAGAAACACGGAAAGAAGTATCGCGCCGCGCTGGAGAAAGTGGACGCGGCACGCAAATATGATCTCGACTCCGGCGTCGACAAAGTCAAAGAGATCGCCTTCGCAAAGTTTGATGAAACAGTTGAATTGACGGTCTGGCTGGGCGTCGATCCGCGTAAGGCAGATCAGCTCGTGCGTGGCACGATCGTGTTGCCGCACGGACTCGGCAAGTCGAAGACTGTGCTCGTGATCGCCCAGGGCGACAAGCTCCGCGAGGCTGAAGAAGCAGGCGCGGACATCGTCGGCGGTGAGGATCTGGTGACCCGGATCAAAGGCGGCTGGACGGATTTCGACGCCGTCATCTCAACGCCCGACATGATGAGGCTCGTCGGTCAGCTCGGAAAAGTGCTCGGTCCTCGAGGCCTGATGCCGAATCCGAAGACCGGCACCGTCACGTTTGACGTGGCGACCGCGGTCAAAGAGACCAAAGCCGGTAAGGTCGAGTATCGCGTCGATAAAACGGGCGTGATTCACGTCGGCGTCGGCAAAGTTTCGTTTGATAGCGACAAGCTGCGTGAGAACGCGAAAGCCTTGCTCGATGCAGTGGTGAAGGCGAAGCCGGCGACGGCGAAAGGCAAGTATGTGAAGAAAGTGAATCTTGCCTCGACGATGAGCCCGGGTGTTTTGTTGGACGAAGCGGCGTTTGCCAAATAAATCGATAGGAGCTGAACGTGAAATCAAAAGCAGAAAAGCAGAAAGACCTCGAGGCTCTTGTCGAACAGTTCAAAAACGCGAGGGCCGCGATGCTGGTCGGTTTTCAGAAGATGTCGGTGGCGAAGGACCAGGAGCTCCGCAATCAACTGCGTGAGGCCGGTGTTTCGTACGAAGTCGTGAAAAACACCCTCGCGCGGATCGCGTCGCAGGGCACCGAGCTCGAGCAGGCGGCCGAACATTTCAAGGGCGTCACCGCGGTGGCGTTGACGGGCGGCGATCCGGTTGGTTTGTCGAAGGCGATTTCGAAGTTTTCGAAGGCAAACCCGGACATTTTTACTTTCAAGGTTGGTATTGTCGAAGGCAAGGTGGTGGCGCTCCGCGACGTGGAAGCCATCGCGAGTTTGCCATCGCGCGAAGAGTTAATTTCCAAGATATTGTTTTTAATCAATTGTCAGGCGCAGCGTCTGGTGACGGTCATTTCCGCCGTGCCGCGTAACCTGGCTGTAGTTGTTAAGCAGATCGGCGAGCAAAAGACCGCTTAGGATTTTGAGGAAGGATAGAAAGGTATCATGGCAGCAACACGCGAAGACGTAATTGAGTTTCTGAAGAACATGACGCTTCTGGAAGCCTCGCAACTCGTGAAGGAGTTGGAGGACACCTTTGGCGTTTCAGCAGCGGCGGCGACGGTAGCCGCGGCTCCGGCAGCAGGTGGCGGTGGTGGCGAAGCGGCCGCGGCCGCGGAAGAGAAGACGGAGTTTGACGTCGTTCTGCAGGCTGTCGGTGGCAACAAGATCAACGTGATCAAGGTCGTCCGCGAGGTCACGGCGCTTGGTTTGAAGGAAGCGAAGGATCTTGTCGAGGCCGCTCCGAAGGCTGTGAAGGAAGGCGTTTCGAAAGAAGAAGCTGAGACGATCAAGCAGAAGCTGACCGACGCAGGCGCGACTGTCGAAGTTAAGTAAATCCGTTTACATCCGTGTTATCCGTGCGCGGTTTTTGACACGGATAACACGGATCCACGCTTTACTACGGATCCACGCTTTACTAAGGTGCGCTTGACACAGGAATTGTTAGTGGCTAAGTTAAGGGAGTATTGAGGCGCTGGCGTTACTCCCAAAAAATTTGACGGAAGTTCAGCCGCTTACGCGAAACAAGCGGTCAGGGCATTGTGCGCTCTGACCGCCGTTTTGGCGTCTCTAAGGGTTTTTGGCAAACGGAATTCGGTATTTTCATAAGGAATCTCACATGTCAGCAAATCTGCTTCAAACTATCAACACAGGATTAGGAAGACGTACCAGTCAGGCGCCGGATCGGGTGGACTTCTCCAAGATCGCCACCGCCGTCCGCATTCCTAATCTCATCGAGATTCAGCGTGAGTCGTACAACCGCTTTCTTCAGATGGACCTGTTGCCCGAAGAACGCGAGGCAACGGGACTTCAGGCGGTTTTTCAATCGGTCTTTCCGATCTCCGACTTTCGTGGCACCGCCACGCTCGACTTCGTCGAGTACCAGATCGGCAACTGGCAGTGTAAGTGCGGACGCCTGGAAGGCCTCAACTATTTGAGGTCAAACTGTAAACACTGCGGCGCCACGATTAAGGTCAATCCCCTGGCAGCAGGCGACACGCTGTGCCATCGTTGCGGCACTTTTAACTTCGTCCGTCCGACACTGTGCGAAAACTGCGGCGAGCCCGTCGGTCTGAAACACAAACACGACCAGCAGGAGTGTCAGGAACGCGGCATGAGCTACAGCGTTCCGCTGAAGGTGAAGATCCGGCTAACCGTCTACGACAAAGATCCCGACACCGAAGTGCTCTCCATCCGCGACATCAAGGAAGAAGAGGTGTTCTTCGGCGAGATTCCGCTGATGACGGACAACGGCACGTTCATCATCAACGGCACCGAGCGCGTCATCGTTTCCCAGTTGCACCGCAGCCCGGGCGTCTTCTTTAAACGCGGCGCAATCTATGTCGCGAAGATCATTCCGTACCGTGGTTCGTGGGTCGAATTCGAATACGACCAGAAGAACCTCCTTTACGTGCGCGTCGGCAAACGAAAGTTTCTGGCGTCGATCTTCCTGCGTGCGCTCGGTCTCTGGTTTAACCCGAAAGTCGACCTCAAGTCGCTGCGCACAGATTCGCAACTGGAAGACGCGGTCAAAAACTCCGCGTTCACCGACGAGGACATGCTGCGCGCGCTCTACATCACTGACGAGGTCCGGCTCGAAGACGGCCGCCTGATGATTCAGGTGCCGGAAAGCGGCCAGACAAACCTCGTCGGCATGAAAGTCGATTTCGATATTAAAGGCCGCGGCCCGGATCCGATTGTTCGCAGCGGGAAGAAAGTCACTTCGTCCGCGCTCGAACAGCTCCGCAAAGCCAACATCGGCGAAGTGGAGATCGACTCGGCGCAGCTCGAAGGTGCGTTCACCGTTTCCGACATCGTGAACACTGAGAGTGGCGAAGTCATTCTCGAAGCGAACAACGAGATCACGCCGGCGAAATTGCAGGAGATCATCGAAGCGGGCATCACCAACTTTGCCGTGTTCTTCCCCGAGCGCGACGATGTTGGTCCGGTGCTGTCGTTGACGTTGAAGAAGGACGTCATCACGAAACCGGTCGATGCACTGCTGGAAATCTATCGCAAAATGCGTCCGGGCGACCCGCCGACCGTGCAGACTGCATACCGCCTGCTCGAAGCGATGTTCTTCGATCCGCGGAAGTTTGACTTCTCGCGCGTCGGCCGGCTGAAGTTCAACATCAAGATGGGCAAGCCGGAACGCGAGCGCATCGACGATCCGTTGCTTTCGGCAAACGATTTCTACGAGGTCGTTTCTTACGTGCTGAAGATGCGTAAGAACCCGTCCGAGTATCAGGCGGATGACATCGATCACCTCGGTAATCGCCGCGTGCGCGCGGTTGGTGAGTTGCTGGAGAACCAGTTCCGCATCGGCCTCGAGCGCATGGAGCGGGCGATCAAGGAGAAGATGTCGATTCACCAGGAAATGCAGACTACGATGCCGCGCGACCTGATCAACGCCAAGCCGGTGACGGCTGCCGTGCGTGAGTTCTTCGGGTCGAGCCAGTTGTCGCAGTTCATGGACCAGACGAACCCGCTCTCGGAGATCACGCACAAGCGGCGCCTCTCGGCCCTCGGGCCCGGGGGACTTTCGCGCGAGCGCGCCGGGTTCGAGGTGCGCGACGTTCATCCCACGCACTACGGGCGGATCTGCCCGATCGAGACGCCCGAGGGGCCAAACATCGGCCTCATCAACAGCTTGGC
>DASUOZ010000080.1:0-8539 GCA_036276375.1 Pyrinomonadaceae bacterium
AGTAAAAACGGATTAAGTTTTCGACCCTAAAATCTTTACTGGGATTGCCGTCGACCAGACTTGACAATTATAGACTCAATCTTTATTATGCGGGCACGCTCAGCTAGGTAAACACACCGGTTAGGTTGAGCACCCATACAAGGAATAATTAGGAGGAGGAAATTGAGCTATGAGTATCGTTCGTTACGACCCGTTTCGTGACCTGCGAACCTTGCAGGAAGAGGTAAACCGCCTGTTCTCGACCAATCTTTCCCGCTCCTTCGGCGATGAAGGCATCGGACGCGGCGCCTGGGCCCCCAGCGTCGATATTTATGAAAACAAAGACCAGATCGTGCTCGAGGCCGAACTGCCGGGCATGAAACAGGAAGATTTCGACCTGTCGATCGAGAACAACGTCATCACGCTGCGTGGCGAGCGAAAGTTTGAGAAGGTCGACGAGACCGACAACTATCATCGAGTCGAGCGCTCGTATGGTTCGTTCACACGGTCTTTCACTCTGCCGCAAACCGTCTCCGCTGAAGGCGCAACTGCTGATTACAGCAACGGCGTTCTGCGCGTGACGCTGCCGAAGCGTGAAGAGACCAAAGCTCGCCGTATCGAAATCAAGGGCGTGGAGGGCAGCACTCCAAAGACGATTGAGACCACTGCCGGCAAGAGCAAAGATGCATCTGCCGGACGGTAATTAACTTTTGCCGGGCACATCGCGAGCGGGCTCGTCGCAGTTTGGGATGCGAATACCGAGCCCGCTCGTCACATTGTTGATTTTTGATTTTCGATTGACGATTTGTTAACAGCGACCTGTCGAGCGCGCGAAAAAATCGGCAATCGAAAATCAAAAATCACCAATAGCAAAGGTCAGTATGCGTTTAGATAAATTTACCCTGCGGGGACAGGAAGCAATCCAGTCGGCCATCGAACTGGCTGAAAGAAATCAACACCAACAGGTCGAACCCGAGCACCTGCTGATCGCGATGCTCGAACAGCCGGAAGGCATCGTTCGACCCGTGCTCGGCAAACTCGGCGCGAACGTCGCGGTCATTCTCAACGACACGCAGGCCGCCGTCGCGCGCTTTCCGCGCGTGCAGGGTGGACAGCAATATTTCAGTCCCCGGATGACTCAGATCTTCACCGCATCGCAGCAGCAGGCAGACAAAATGCAGGACGAGTTCATCTCGACCGAGCATCTGCTGCTGGCCATCGTCGATGAAAAAGACGGCGAGGCCGGAAAAATTCTGCGCCAGCACGGCGTCAAGAAAGACGACCTGTTGAAAGTGATCGAACAGATGCGCGGTGGCACACGCATCACCGATCAGAACGCCGAACAGAATTACCAGGCGCTGTCGAAATACGCGCGCGATCTGACGGAGGCGGCGCGTAAAGGAAAACTCGATCCCGTGATCGGCCGCGACGACGAAATCCGCCGCACCATCCAGGTGCTTTCGCGCCGCACCAAAAACAATCCGGTATTAATTGGCGAACCGGGCGTCGGTAAAACGGCGATCGTCGAAGGACTCGCGCAGCGGATCGTTTCCGGCGACGTGCCTGAGACTTTGCGCAACAAGCGACTCGTCGCACTCGATCTCGGCTCGATGCTCGCCGGTGCGAAGTACCGTGGCGAGTTTGAAGACCGCCTCAAAGCAGTTTTGAAAGAGATCGAAAACGCGCAGGGCCAAATCATTCTCTTCATTGACGAGTTGCACACACTCGTCGGCGCGGGCGCTGCCGAAGGCGCGATCGACGCGTCGAACATGTTGAAGCCGGCGCTGGCTCGTGGCGAGCTTCGCTGCGTCGGCGCGACGACGCTCAACGAGTACAAGAAGCACATTGAAAAAGACGCGGCACTCGAGCGCCGCTTCCAGGTGGTCTACGTCGGCGAACCAACGGTCGAAGACACGATCGCTATTCTGCGCGGCCTGAAGGAACGCTACGAAGTCCATCACGGCGTGCGTATCAAAGACTCCGCGATCGTTGCCGCCGCGACGCTGTCGAATCGTTACATCACCGATCGTTTTTTACCGGACAAAGCAATCGACTTGATCGACGAGGCCGCCTCGCGTCTTAGAATTGAGATTGATTCGCTGCCGCAGGAGATCGACCAACTCGAACGCGAGATCATTCAACTCGAAATCGAACGCCAGGCGCTGCAACGCGAAGACGACGAGAAGTCGAAGGCGCGTCTGAAAGAGATCGAACAGCGCATCGCGGACCTGAGAGAAAAATCCTCGGGCATGAAGGCGAAGTGGCAGTCGGAGAAAGAAGCCATCGAGCACATGCGTACCGCCAAGGCGGAACTCGAGCAGCTCAAACTCCAGTTAGACCAGGCACGCAACGCCGGCGATCTCGCGCGCGCGTCGGAGATTCAGTACGGCACGATTCCGGAGCTCGAGCGACGGCTCAAGGTCGAGCAGGAAAAACTCGCGCGGTTCCAGCAGGACGGCGTGATGTTGAAGGAAGAGGTCGACGAAGAAGACGTGGCCAGCATTGTCGCCAAGTGGACGGGCATCCCGGTTTCCCGAATGCTCGAAGGCGAGATGCAGAAACTGATCACCATGGAAGAACGATTGAGCCATCGTGTGATCGGCCAGGAAGAAGCGCTGACGGCCGTGGCAAACGCCGTGAGACGTGCGCGTGCCGGATTGCAGGATCCGAATCGCCCGATCGGTTCATTCATCTTTCTTGGTCCAACGGGTGTCGGTAAAACCGAAACCGCACGCGCGTTGGCGGAGTTTATGTTTGACGACGAGCGCGCGATGATTCGGCTCGACATGTCGGAGTACATGGAAAAGCACGCGGTCGCACGCATGATCGGCGCCCCGCCGGGATATGTGGGCTATGACGAAGGCGGTCAGCTCACGGAAGCCGTGCGCCGGCGACCGTATTCGGTCGTGCTGTTCGATGAAATCGAAAAGGCGCATCCGGACGTTTTCAACGTTCTGTTACAGATTCTCGACGACGGCCGGTTGACGGATTCCAAAGGACGCACGGTCGACTTCAAGAACACTGTTTTGATCATGACGTCCAATCTGGGCTCGCGTGAGATTCAGGCAGTGCAGGACGATGAGAAGCAGGTGCGTGAAGCAGTGCTACAGGAATTGCGAGGTCACTTCAAACCGGAGTTCCTGAATCGAATTGACGATATCGTGATCTTCCATCAACTGAAACGCGAACAGGTGGCGAAGATCATCGACGTGCAACTCGAGCGTTTGCGGGTGATGCTCGCCGAGCGAAACGTAACGCTGGTGCTCGACGATTCCGCGAAGGAGTTGTTGATGCGCGAAGGTTACGATCCGGCTTACGGCGCCCGTCCGTTGAAGCGGGCGATTCAGTCGTACATTCAAAACCCGCTCGCGGTGAAGTTGCTGCAAGGCGAGGTCGTGCCGGGTCAAACAGTGCGGGTGTCGGCGAAGGCCGACCAAATGGAGTTCAAAACCGACCAGGCATTCGCGACGGCGTAAAACTTTGGGGAGAGAAACATGTCACAACAGTGGAATCCGTTACAGGATTTGATGGTATTGCAGGATCGAATGAATCGGCTTTTCGAGGACGCGACGCAACGGCGAGGTCAACAGGGCGGTGAAGACGAGTTTCAGCGCGCCGATTGGACGCCGGCCGCGGACATCTACGATACGGAAACCGGCTTTTTGATTGCTCTCGATCTACCCGGCATCAAGCGCGATGTGTTGGAGATCGACATCGACGACAATCGTTTGATCGTCAAAGGCGTGCGCGAGGTGGACGAAACGAAAACGCGTCGCAGCGAACGGCCGCGCGGAAAATTCTTGCGTACGTTTACGGTGCCCGCGTCGGTCGATCAGGGAAAGATTGGAGCTGAGTACAAGGACGGTGTGTTGCAGATTCGTCTGCCCAAACGCGCCGAGCAGAAAGCGCAAAAAATTGAAGTTAAGATATCATGACCGAGGACCAGGGGGCGTAAAAGAATGGCTGACGACGCACGGGACGAACTAAGGGTGACCGATCGCCGTCGCGTCTACCTGGACCAGGATGGGACGGACCAGGTAAACGGCGAAGTTGAAACACCGAACCTGAAACCTTCTTACGTAGAAGAGCTTGAAGCGCGCACCACAGCAGCGGAAAGGCAGGTGCAGGAAGTACAGTCGCGATTCGATCAGTTGCGACAGCAACTGCAACGCGAAACTGACGAGACGCGCGTGCGTTTGAATCGTACGGCTGACGAACGTGCCGAAGCGGGCAAGGCCAGGTTTATCGAATCGTTATTGCCAGTTAAGGACGATCTCGATCGCGCGATCGACGCGGCCGTTAAAGAGGGTTCCAGCGAGGCCATCCTACAAGGTATTCGCAGCATTGCCGCTGGTTTTGAAAACGCGCTGACGGGCGCGGGTGTCGAGCCCATTGCCGCGGTTGGCGAGCCGTTCAATCCGGAGTGGCACGAGGCCGTCGACACCGAGGAAACGGATCCGGAAATGGATGGAATCGTGGTCGACGAGTACAGCCGAGGCTATCGCATCGGCGAGCGACTGCTGCGTCCCTCTCGGGTGAAGGTTGGTCGAAGTCAATCCACGGATTACACAGATTCTAAATTCAGCACTAGAAAAGAATCTGCGTAATTTGTGGATGATCTTAGTAAAGGAGACACAAGAGTGCCGGCAAAAGATGTGAAGTTTAGAGAAGAAGCACGCAACGCCATGCTTCAGGGCGTCGATACGCTCGCGAATGCGGTTCGCGTGACGTTGGGCCCAAAGGGACGCAATGTGGTTTTAGGAAAGAGGTTTGGCCCACCCGTGATCACCAAAGACGGTGTGACCGTCGCCAAAGAGATCGAGCTGAAAGACAAGTATCAGAACATGGGTGCACAGATGGTGCGCGAGGTCGCCGTCAAGACCAACGACAAAGCCGGTGACGGCACTACGACAGCGACCATTCTGGCCCAGGCGATCTTCCGCGAAGGCGTTAAAAACGTGACTGCCGGCGCCAATCCGATGTCGTTGCAGCGCGGAATTCAACTGGCCACCGAGCAGGTTGTCGCCGAGCTCGAACGGATGTCGAAGAAAGTTAAAGGCAAGGAAGAGCTGACCAACGTCGCCACGGTTTCCGCAAACAACGATCGCTTTATCGGAGAGATTATTTCGCAAGCGATGGAGCGCGTCGGTAAAGACGGCGTGGTCACTGTCGAAGAGTCGAAGACGCTGCAAACTGAGCTCGACATCGTCGATGGAATGCAGTTTGACCGTGGTTACCTGTCTCCGTATTTCATGACGAATCCCGATCGCATGGAAGCGGTTCTCGATGAGCCGTACATCCTGCTTTACGAGAAGAAGATCTCCGCGATGCGCGAGCTGATTCCGGTGCTTGAACAGACTGCCGGCGCCGGACGCGCTTTGCTGATCATCGCTGAAGACATTGAAGGCGACGCGCTCGCAACGCTGATCGTCAACAAACTTCGCGGCACGATCAAAGTCTGCGCTGTGAAAGCACCGGCGTTCGGAGACCGCCGCAAAGCGATTCTCGAAGATCTGGCGATACTCACCGGCGGCAGAGTGATTACTGAAGATCTCGGTATCAAACTCGAGAACGTCACGCTTGAAGATCTCGGCACTGCGAAACGCGTAATCGTCGACAAAGAAGCGACGACGATTGTCGAAGGTGGCGGCGATACGAGAGCGATACAAGGTCGCGTGGGAACGCTGCGCAAACAGATTGAAGAGGCCACTTCCGATTATGATCGCGAGAAGCTTCAGGAACGTCTGGCGAAACTCGCCGGCGGCGTTGCCGTAGTGCGAGTCGGGGCGCCGACTGAAACGGCGATGAAAGAGATCAAGATGCGCGTTGAAGACGCACTCAACGCCACGAAGGCCGCGGCGCAGGAAGGCATCGTGGTAGGTGGCGGCGTCGCGCTCTTGCGCGCGTCGAAAGTGCTCGACAATCACGATGGCGATGACGCCGACATTCGCACGGGCGTGAAGATCGTTCGTCGCGCGTTGCAGGAACCGGTGCGACGTATTGCCGAGAACGCGGGCGTGGACGGCTCGATCATCGTTGGCCAGATCGAACAGTTGAAAGGAAACAAAGGTCTTAACGCCGTCACCGGTCAGATTGAAGACCTGGTTGCCGCCGGCATTATTGATCCGACAAAAGTTGTGCGCACTGCGCTGCAAAACGCGTCGTCGATCGCTGGTTTGCTGTTGACGACGGACGCGGCTGTTACCGAATTGCCGGAGCCGAAGAAACCCACCGCGCCCACGCATGGAGGCGACGACTACGATTATTAACTCTCCCAATAAGGCAATCCACAGATTACGCAGACTTCTGTGAAGTCTGTGGATGGCTTTCGGCAGGAAAATTGCAGGAATACGGCCGCCGCAGTTAGTTATTGCATGGAAACGCAACGGCGCTTATGCTGACGACATCCAACTTCCGCGTTGGATTGGTGAGTTGTTTGAAAGTTGAGAGCTACCGCCGCAAACAAAAGCCCCGTAATTACGGATCAGATTGAGGGCGACGGTCGTAAAAAGAACTATGGTTGATTTAGGTTCATATAAAGATAAGTTTGGCGACAGCGGTCAGCGCATTTTGGAACACGCGCTGAACGAGTCGCGACGCCGCGACCAAAACTTTGTTTCGGTCGAACATATTCTTCAAGCCCTGACGGTCGAAGAGCCTGACATGTTCAACTCTGCGATGCGTGAGTTGTCGCTCGATCCGGTGGTCGTCAAAATGGCCATCGAGAAAAGACTCAGCGGCAGCCGGCAGCAACATGTGGGTAAAGGTTTTCGTATCGGGCCTGACACTACCGACCTGTTTAAGCGGGCGATGGAACGCGCACGCGGTCAGGGACGCAAGACTATTGAGGCGACTGATATTTTCGAAGCTCTGAGTAACGAAGACAGTCTATTTGTTGAAGTACTACGAACAATGGGGGCAAATCCGGAAGCAGTGCAGGAGAACGTCCGCGCACAAATTCAAAAACGAGAACAGGAAGAAGAGCTCAACCGCAAGAAGTTTGAACTTCCACCGTATTTAAAACACTTTGGCGTGTCGCTCAACCGGCTCGCCCGCGCTGATAAGATTCCACCAACAATCGGAAGAGAAAAAGAGATCCAGCAGATCATCGAGATCCTCTGCCATCGCGAGCGTGCAAACTCGCCGATGCTCGTCGGCGAACCCGGCGTCGGCAAGACTGCGGTGATTGAAGGTCTCGCACGTTTGATCGAGTTGGAACCAGAGAAAGTTCCGGCACGGTTGCGCGGTTCTCACGTCGTACAGTTGCAGATGGGCGGCATCGTTGCCGGCACCATGCTGCGCGGTATGTTTGAAGAGCGTATCAAGGGCATCATCGACGAAGTCAAAGAACGCGACAACCTGATCCTCTTCATCGACGAAGCACACACGATCATCGGCGCCGGCGCAGCGCTGGGTACGTCGTCTGACGCGGCAAACATGTTCAAGTCCGCGTTGGCGCGTGGTGAGATGCGCATCATCGGTGCGACCACACTTTCGGAGTACAAAGAGTACATCGCGGAAGATGAGGCTTTGGCTCGTCGCTTTCGGCTCGTCAAGGTTGTCGAACCTTCGATCAATGAGACGCGCGAGATCCTGCTTGGTCTACGTCCACGTTTAGAGAAGAACTATTCGGTAAAGATTTCCGACGACGCCATCAACACGGCTTTGGAGATGGCGCCGAAGTACATCCGCAACCTGCATCTGCCTGATAAGGCGATCGGCTGGCTCGACACTGCTGCGGTCAAAGTCGAAATCAACGAGCCGCAGAAGATGGTCGTGCAACCCGAGCACATCATCGACGTCATTTCGCAGGAGTCGCGTATTCCGCGCGACATGATCTATCGCGACACGACCGACCGGTTTGCGATGACGGAAGCGATGCTCGGACGCCGTGTGATCGGTCAGAAGGAAGCGATCAGGTCAGTCGCGCAACGGTTGCGGCTGAACAAAGGTCCGCTAAAAGAGTCGCACTACAAACCGGACGGCGTGCTGCTGTTTCTTGGTCCAACCGGCGTCGGTAAAACTGAGTTGGCGAAAGCCGTTGCCGAGTTCATGTTTGGCGACGAAGAAAAGATGGTCCGCATCGATATGTCGGAATACAGCGACGGCACAGTGAGTGTCGAGAAGCTGATCGGCATGCCGCGCGGCATCGTCGGCTCCGAGCGCGGCGGTATTCTTACCGAGCAACTGCGCGAGAATCCGTACACGGTGTTACTGCTCGACGAAGTCGAGAAAGCGTCGCCGTATCTGATGAATCTCTTTTTGCAGGCCTTCGACGAAGGCTGGCTCACTGATGGGCGCGGCAAGAAAGTCTATTTGTCTGACGCGATCATCATCATGACTTCAAACCTCGGGTCCGATAGCTTCAAGCGGTTTGAGAAACCGCTGGGCTTCGGCACCAAGACGGCCGCTGACTTCCGTGGGGTGAAGAACGAGGTGATGAAGGCCGCGGAGCAACGGTTCTCGCCGGAGTTTCGCAACCGCATCGACGAGATTGTCGTGTTCTCACCGCTGACGATGGACGAGGTGCGAAGTATTGCCAGGTTGTATCTCGAAAAAA
>DASUOZ010000081.1:0-2463 GCA_036276375.1 Pyrinomonadaceae bacterium
GAGCGATATCAGGAGTGGCCATAGACGAGTCGGAGAGACGCAAAAAGAGACGCCGCAAGTGCTATTAACATGCGGCGTCTAGTGTGGCAATAGGATTTTCAGTTTTAAAGTGCAGAGTTACTCAGCCGCTGTTTCTTCTTCGGCGGCAGCCGTCTGGCTCGCAAGCTCAGCTTCCTGCTCAGGCGTCAGGTGACCAACGATCACTTCGCCTTCCGGAACGACTTTGACTTGCAAATCAATCGTCACCTCGCGATGCAGTCGCACCGGCACGGTGTAATCACCCAAACGCTTCAACGGCTCCCGCAGGTGAATGCGATGGCGATCGATCTCGTAACCACGCTCGTGCAACGCCTCGGCGACGTCCATCGACGTAACCGACCCATACAACGCGCCCTGCTCGCCGGCTTTTCGTTTGAACTCCAGCACCAGCGCTCCCATTTGCTGCGACTGCCCTTCAGCCGTCGCCCGCTCTTTCGCTTCCTTTTTCAACAGCGCAGCGCGTTCCTGCTCGATTCCCTTAACGTTGCCGGCGGTCGCTTCGACAGCGAGATTGCGCGGCAGCAAATAGTTGCGCGCATAACCCGCTCGGACTCTGACAATCTCGCCACGCGCGCCGAGATCATCCACGTCTTCGCGTAAAAGAACTTTCGTGTGTGCCATCTTCCTTCTCCTGTCCCTTAATCCGTGGTGTACGGCAGCAGCGCGATGTTGCGCGCGCGCTTGATCGCTTCCGCCAGCATGCGTTGGTGAGTCGCACAGTTGCCGGAGATGCGCCGCGGCAGGATCTTGCCGCGCTCGGGAAGATAATTCAGCAAGAGCCTGACGTCCTTGAAATCGATCAGGTCAACTTTATCGATGCAAAAACGGCAAACACGCCGCCGGTGCATGCGGCGTCCGCCGCCGCGTCCGCCCATTGGGCGTCGATCCTGATCGTCGTCACTGTCGTATCCACCACCGCCACCGCGCTGGCGGTCTTCATAATTGGTTGCCATAGTTATCCTCTTAAATCCAAGTCGAAAACTTATTCGCCGCCGGCTTCAGCAAACTCCATTGCCGGCCCGCCACGACGCGACGGCGCACCGCCCTGTAACGGACGTTTCGCGGCCTTGCGCGCACGGCGCTCTTTCAGCTTTTCTGCACGACGGCGATCTTCGTCGACGCGCACGGTGATGTAACGCAGGATGCGATCGTTGACGCGCATACGGCGCTCGAGCTCGGCAATCTCGCGACCGGAACCCTCGATCTCCAACAACACAAACGTGCCGTCTTTGTGGTGCAGGATCTCGTAGGCCAACTGGCGTTTGCCCATGACTTCGTTCTTCGTCACGGTGCCCCCCTGGTCGGTTATGATCTGCGCGAAACTCTCGCTGAGTTTCGGCACTTCCTCGTCCGCGGTCGGGTCAACGATGAAGACCACTTCGTACTGTCTTTTGTTATTCAAATCACTCCTCCGTCAGTTGAACTGCTGCATAGCTTTCAATGCGCCGTCCCTGATAATCGTTCGTAGCGCGTCTGCGCTCGTCGCCAACGTTTCTTCAACTACCGTCTGCTCGCTGCGTGAAAACGTATCGAGCACAAACCGTTTCCCATCGGAGATCGGATGTTCGGGTTGAATACCGATCCGCAACCGGATGAACTCGTCAGTCCCGATCTCCGCGAGGATCGACTTCAAACCGTTGTGACCACCTGCGGAGCCGCGCTCTCGAATGCGAATCTTTCCGATCGGCAGCGCCAGATCGTCTGAAATAACCACCAGCTGCTTCTCCGGCGCCTCGCTTTCGATCTTTCGCAGCAGGCAGGAAACGGCGCTGCCGCTCAAGTTCATGAACGTTTGCGGCTTGGCGAGCTTCGTAACCACGCCTTCGATCTCGCCCTGGCCCACGAGCGAATTGCACTCGCGACGCTTCACCGCGATCCGTTCATCCGCCGCCAGTTTGTCAATCAACATGAACCCGAGGTTATGGCGCGTCGCAGCGTAATCCGAGCCGGGATTGCCAAGGCCAACTAAAAGCATTGTTGATTTTTGATTGTTGATTGCCGATTGAAAAAGTCACTACCTGCGAGCCCACAAAATCGGCAATCGAAAATCGGCAATCAAAAATGTCTCTACTCGCCTTCGCCTTCCTCTTCCTTCTTACCCTTGCCGATCACTTCCGGTTCAGCCGGCTCTTCACCCTCAACCGGCGCCGCCACAACTTCTTCTTCCTTCACGATGCCCACGGTCGCGATAACGAGCTCGGCATCCGTCAGGATCTCGATCCCCTCGGCCACGGGAATGTCCGACACGCGCAGCACGTCGTGAACGTCCAATCCCGAAACGTCCACGTCGAGGGTATCGGGAATGTCGCGCGGCTCGCACTTGATCTCGATCTCGCGCACAATCTGCTCGAGCACGCCCTGTTTCTCTTTGACGCCGATCGGCTCACCTGTCAGGTGCAACGGCACCGTCACTTCAATCTTCTG